>NZ_CP118575.1:300000-378325 GCF_028898845.1 Streptomyces sp. WZ-12
CACCGGCCGACCAAGAGCTCGTCCGCGCTCGCCGCATTGGCGAAGCGACGGACGGTATTGCGGGCCAGTTCAAGCTGACGGGCGATCGCGCGCAGTCCGACGCCCTGGTCGAGGAGGGCGTGAATGGCCGCGTGCTGTTCCCGGCCCCGGTCGGAGAGCCGGCCGGTTGTCCGCGGCCCTGTGGCAGAGCAGGCTTTGAGGTCCGCCTCATCGATGACCGCAGTGTCTCGGGCCGCGGCAGAGTCGTGCGGCTCACGCAGCAGAGCGCGGTGTTGAACGACTGTTTTCTCGACGGCCTCGGCGAGGTTCGACCAGATGTGCCAGCGGTCCGCGACGTGGACCGCGTCGGGAGCGCCGAGGCGTCCGGCTTCGGCATAGGCCGTGGAACGGTCCCGGCAGATCACCTCGACGCCGGGATGGTCGGTGAGCCACCGAGCGACCGTCGCCGTCGTCCGGTCCGGCAGCAGGTCGATGGGCTGACGGGATTCGATGTCGATCAGGATCGTGCCGTAGTTGTGGCCCTTGCGCAGCGCGAAATCGTCGACCCCGAGCACCCGCGGCGTCGAGCTCTCCGGCTCCGGAAGGCGGCGGATCAACCGCAGCAGCGTCGACCGGCTCACCCCGGCCGCCAGGGCGTGGGACAGGCGGGCACCCGCCCGGCCGGCGAGCATCACGGCCAGGTGCTCCAGCACCGTTTGCAGCCCAGTGCTCCGACGACCGTGCCGTACGGTCAGGCCGTCGACCTGCTCGGCGAACGTCGCCTGCTGGCAGGAACGTTGACCGCAACGGAACCGCCGCACCTGCAACTCGATCAACACCGGTCGCCCACCGACCGCGCTGTCGGCGAGCCGACGTACGTACCGGCTGTGCACCCGAGCCGACAGCGTCCCGCACGCTGGACACACGGCCTGCTCCACAGCCGTCCGGGCCCGCACGGCCACCAACTCGCCCTCAGACACGACGTTTTCAATCACGACACCGTCGACCTGGTGGAACCACAGGTCCTGGAGGAGCACATCACCCACGGCCGTTCATGATCGCGGTTTCGGTAACCCTCCGTGGCCCCAGCACTGAAAGTGATCCAGAACCAAGACTCGGCCGGCGTTGAGCTCGGCTCAGTATGGCCACCAAGGTTGATTGGATTGGAGTCGATAGGTGATTGAGGAGTAGCTCTTCGGCGTGGTTTGGGGCCGGCCGGCCATCGACTCTCGGTGTGTTCGCACATAAGAATGAAGCTGTTGCCTAGCTGACGACTGCTTCCAGGGGTGTCGTTCGCTGGCCTTGAGTCGGCTCTGCACCGTCGCTGCGGTCAGCCGAGAACGGAAGCGTCTGACAGTGAGGATGTAGATGGCATCGCCCGGAGGTCTGACTCTCCGTCTGACTGACGCTTCGGCTGTCCTTTGCTGGAACCGTCGGCCCGCCGGGCGATGCTGCTGCGCACGTGGCCGGTCGGGCGTCTGTGACTTCATAGGAGCCCGGCCAAAGGTCCCATCACTGTCTCGTCCGTCTGCCCGACCGGCGCGTGCCACCCCTCACGCGTCGTACGGAAAGGCAGCGAACTCCAGCATGGCAGCAGATGAGATAGCGGTCATCGGCGGCATCGACACGCACACCGACCTCCACCAGGCCGCGGTCATCGACACGGTGGGCCGTCGCCTGGCCACCGCGGCGTTCGAGACCAGCCCCGCCGGCTACCAGCAGCTCCTGCAGTGGCTGCGCTCCCACGGCGAAGTTCTGGCCGTCGGTATGGAGGGCACCGGCGCCTACGGCGCCGAACTCGCCCGCTTCCTGACGGCGAACGATCTCACCGTCATCGAAGTCGACCGCACCGACCGCAAGGCCCGCCGCGACAACGGCAAGTCCGACCCCGTCGACGCCTATGCGGCCGCGACCGCTGTGCTCTCCGGCCGCGCCACTGGAACACCAAAGACCCGCAACGGCATCGTGGAAGCCATCCGCTCCCTGCGCGTGGTCCGCAAGAGCGCAGTCAAGGCCCGCACCCAGACCATCAACCAGATCCGCACCCTGATCGTCACCGCACCGTCCGCGGTCCGCGAGAAGCTGCGCGATCTGTCCACCAGCGCCCTGATCGACACCCTCGCGCGCTCACGCCCCACCGGTGACCTGGCCGACCCGACCTGCGCGGCCAGAACCGCTTTGCGGCGTCTGGCCCGCCGCTACCAGCAGCTCAGCGAAGAGATCAAGGACGCCGAAAAGGAGATCGGACCGCTGGTCACCAAGGCCGCACCCCGGCTCATCGCCCTGCCCGGCGTCGGGCCCGAAACCGCGGGACAGCTCCTGTCCACCGCGGGCGACAACCCGGGCCGGCTCAAGTCCGAAGCGGCCTTCGCCCACCTGTGCGCGGCCGCCCCCGTTCCCGCGTCGTCGGGCCGCACCAACCGCCACCGCCTCAACCGGGGAGGCGACCACCAGGCCAACAACGCCCTGCACACCATCGTCCTCGTCCGCATGAAGTACGACCCGCGGACCCGCGAATACGTCGCCCGACGCACCGCCGAAGGACTCACCAAGAAAGACATCATCCGATGCCTGAAACGGTTCGTCGCCCGCGAGATCTACAGGAACCTGCCACACCTACACACCACGACCACATCGCTCCCGCAGACCGCTTGACGATCTATAGGAGCTTCCATGCACCTCACGAGCAGCAGAGATGCCCGCACTGTGTTTGTGTGTCGGGCCAGCTGATCCTGTCCACGCTTCTGCTGGGCGACTGAGGCTTCCTGCCCCACGTTATTCCTTGCCCGGCGCCGGAGACTTCCCTGTACTGGCTTCTGTTCTGAACGGCAGAAATGGAGAACTTCAGCATGCCTGGACCGGATGTCACGGTCATCATCCCCGCATACAACGCCATACCGTATGTGACCCGCAGTGTCAGCTCTGTCCTCGGCCAGAGCCTGGGCGCGGACCGAATCGAGCTGATTGCAATCGATGACGGCTCCACAGACGGGACGGCGCAGGAACTCGACCGCCTGGCGGCGCGGGCGCCGCTGATGCGCGTGATCCACCAGCCGAACTCTGGAGGACCAGCGGGCCCTCGAAACCTGGGTATCGGCCAGGCTGCTGGCCGGTACGTCTTCTTCCTCGACGCGGACGACCACCTCGGGCCCGAAGCGCTGCAGCGCATGGTTGTCGTGGCTGACACCAACGGCTCCGACGTCGTTCTGGGTCGGATCGTCGGAGAAGGCGGGCGCAGCGCGCCTCGGTCGATGTTCCGGTGGAACCAGCCCAGAACCGATGTCTTCGCCTCCCGGGTCTACTGGACGCTGAATCCAATGAAACTCTTTCGCCGTGAACTGATCGACCGCCTCGAACTTCGTTTCGATACGAGCCTGTCGATAGGCGAGGATCAGCCGTTCGTCGCCACCGCCTACCTCGAAGCCGCTTCGGTATCCGTGATATCCGACTACGACTGCCTCCACTGGGTCGCGAGGGAGGACGGCAACAACATCACCTCCCAGAGGCATAGCACGCGGATGTGGATGCAGCTGTTCAAAACGATGACCGAGCTCGTCGCACAGCGCGTCCCGGCTGGCCCAGACCGCGACACTTTGATGCACCGGCACTTCGCTGTCGAACTCCGCTCCGTGATCCTGCAGCTGTGCCAGGAGCCGCAGCGCAGCCGCCAAGACAGACTCCTGCGCGAAATGGCCGGCATGGTTGCGCTGTATTGGACCGAAGGATTGGCAGCCCGCCTGCCCGCCGTGGTGCGGCTGCGCTGCCATCTCATCCGCCACAACCTGCTTGAGGAACTCCTCTCCCTCGCTCGTTGGGAACTCGACCAGGGCGCCACCAGCTACGGCACTACTACCCTGGCCGCCACGAACCCCCAACTCCACGTCGAAAGCGGGCGCGCCTACGCCCTTTACCCCTACTTCCGCCACTCCACGCTCAACATCCCCGATGACTGCTACGACATCACCACTGAGCTCCCCGTCCGGCACCGCGTCGACTCCGCCGGGCTCAACACGACCGGGCTACGCCTGACCGGCCACGCATACATCGACCGCATCACCACGACCCAAGTGAGCACCGAGCTCGTCCTACGCGAGCGATCCTCCGGCCACGAGCGCCGTCTCCCAGTCCGCCATACCCCCACCCCGGGCCTGGGAACCGACGAAGACAACGAAGGCTACGAGTACGCAATGGCCGGCTTCGACGTCACGATCGACCTGGCACCGCTAACGGCCGGACTCTGGGACATCTTCCTGGCCGTAGGCGCCCAGGGCATCACCAAACAGGTCCGTCTCGGCAGCAACCGCACACCATCATCGACCACCGCTACCACCACGCTCATCACGCCGCAGGGTACTGCAGCCACGCTGTACACCACCAGGCCGTACGGCAATCTCACCCTCGACATCGGCGAAAGCAAATACCAAGTACCCCCACACCTGCGCGTGATGAACACCACATGGTCTCCCGATGTCCCTGCCACCCTCTCCGTCAACGGCCACTGCACCCTGGCGAGCTGGCCGCAGGGCTCGCTGGCGCTGCGTGCTCGAAACTTGGACGGCTTGGATCACACCGTCGCGGTGCAACTCACCGCACCCGACGGCACCTTCACCGCACTGCTACCGATCAGCACACCGGGGCAATGGCAATTCTCGCTTGACCTCGCGGTACCCGGCACAGGTGCACACTGGACGGTCCCCATACCACCGCAGGCATCACTCCACCCCGCACGCTGGCACCGCCTCGGCCTACCCCACTACGCCAAGCCACTGCCCGGACACGACACACTGACCCTCCGGGTCGGACGAGTGCAACTCTTCGTAGCAGCACGGAATCGACTGAAGCGGGCTTTGGGTCAAGCCGTACGCTGGTCCGGAAAGGCTCATTGAACCTCTTTCATCCCGACTCTTGAAGAGTGAAGTTGCTGGTCAGCGGGCCTGTTGGTGACATGGCGAAGCCTCCGTCGTTGGTGTGGTGTTCTCACGCATCACGCCGACAACGGAGGCTTCGTTGGTTCCGTATTCTGCCAGTCTCGACGTCTCGCACGAGCTCGTTGAGCATGTTGCCTGGCTGCTGCACGCACGGCGCCAGGAGATCAACTCGCGTTGGCGGAGGCTGGGTTGCTTCAAGCAGGCCCTGCTCGCGCTCGCTCACCTGCGGAAGAACGAGACGTTCGCCCAGTGTCGTGTGTGGCCTCAAGAGATAGCTGACAGAAGAGTCTCGGGAGAGGCTTGACGGGTGTATCAGGACATTCTTGACGACGTCTCAACTGATCCTCGATCATGAACAGTTGTGGGTAATGAGGATGAATCGGGGCAGCGTGGCCCTGCGTGGCTCGTCGAGCAGCGGTACCGGGCGGTGCTTGAGGTACTCGACGGTTCGCCGGTCAGTGAGGTGGCCGTCCGGTACGGCGTGTCACGCCAGACGGTCTACACGTGGAAGTCGAAGCACGAGGCCGAGGGGCTCGGAGGGCTGAGGGAGAAGTCCCGGCGCCCCCGGACCAGCCCGACCCGGCTTCCCTCCGAGGTCGAGGCCCTGGTGTGTGAGATGCACAGGGCGAACCCCCGCTGGGGTGCCCGCCGCATCGCCTTCGAGGTGGCCCGGACCGGCACGGGTGCCGCACCGTCGCGGGCGACGGTCCACCGGGTCCTGGCGCGCAACGGGCTGATCCGGCGCCAGGAGCAGAAACACCGCCGTAAGTACAAGCGGTGGCAGCGCGAGACGCCGATGCATCTGTGGCAGATGGACCTGGTCGGCGGGATCTTCCTGGCCGACGGCCGCGAGTGCAAGATGCTCGCCGGGATCGACGATCACTCCCGGTTCATCGTCGTCTCCATCGTCCTGGCGGTGCCGTCCGGCCGGGCCGTGGCCGACGGATTCGTGCGCGCGATGCGGACCTACGGGGTGCCGGCCGAGGTCCTCACGGACAACGGCAAGCAGTTCACCGGCCGGTTCACCAAGCCCCGGCCCGCCGAGGTGCTGTTCGAACGCGTCTGCCGGGAGAACGGCGTCACCGCCAAGCTGATCAAGCCTTACTCGCCGACCACGACGGGGAAGATCGAGCGTTTTCAGTGCGCCACGAGGCGCCCCGTCGTATCCCCGGCATAACCGGGAGGAACTCGGAGGGAGGTTCTTGGGTCCAATGGCTTACCTGGATCCGAAAGGTGAAGGGGACCGTAGCATGCCAGGAAATCAGAGACCGGGTCCAGGCGTAAGAGGACGTCTCACGTGGTGACTTTTGCGAGTCTCTTGTAGCAGGTCAGGGTGGCCGCCAGGCCGAGGAAGGCGAGGAAATGGGAGCCCTTCCGCTCGTATCGGACGGTGAGGTGGCGGTAGCCGAACAGCCAGGGCTGTGAACGGTCTCGTTATTCCCCAGGGCTGGGGTCACGTAATTCCCCAGCCCCTCGCGTGATCGGGGTCAGTCTGAGGACTTCTTGGGGCGCTTGTTCGGCCGGAAGCTGGGGCCGTTCATGATGACTTGGTGGCTGGTGTTGATGAGCCGGTCCAGGAGCGACTCGGCGACGACGGGGTTTGGTTTGGGAAGAGCGGATACCAGTCGCTGGGCGCCCGGTTGCTCGTGATGATCAGGGACCGGCCCTGGCGTTCGCTGACCAGCTCGTAGAGGTCGTCGGCCTGGGCCGCGGTGAGCTGGCGCATGGCGAAGTCGTCGAGGATGAGGACGTCGGGCCGTACCAACTCGCGGATCCGTTTCGCCCAGGTGCGGTCCGCATGGCCGCCAGCCAGGTCCGCGAGGACGCGACTGGTCTTGGCGAAACGGACGTTGGCGCCCTGGCGGACGGCGAGATGGCCCAGGGCCTGGGCGATATGCGTCTTGCCGACCCCGACCGGACCGAACAAAATGACCGACTCCCCAGCGTGGAGCCAGCGCAGGGCTCCGAGGTCTCGGATCTGGGCGGCGGGAAGCTTGGAAGAAGCAGCGAAGTCGAACTCTTCCAAGGTGACCTGCTGCTCGAACCTCGCCCGGTGCAGGCGCCGTTGGAAGGCGACGGTCTCGCGGCGGGTAATCTCGTCCTGGCAGAGGATCTGGAGAAAGTCCAGGTGGCCGAGCTCTCCGCTGTGGGCCTGGGCCAGGCGGGCGTCGAGGGTTTCCAGCATCCCCGAGAGTCGCAGGGCCTTCAGCGATTCCCGCAGGGCGGTGTCCATCACGCTCATCGAAGCGTCTCCTCGGCGTCGTGATGGACCTGGTCACCGAGATCGCCACCCGCGATCCCGGTGGATGCGACGGTCGCGAACAGCTGCTGGGGTCCGTGGAGGAAGGCGGCCGCTCCGGCATCGCCGCTGGTCTCGGGCTCGGGGTCGGTCTCGGTGCCGGCGACCAGGATTCCCTTGATGGTGCGATAGGAGGGATCACCGACCGCGATCGCCTTCGCGCAGGCCGCTTCCAGCCGCGTCTCGCCGTACTTCTTGCGCAGGCCGAGAATCCCCTGGGCGGCGCGTAGCCGGTAGAGCGCGTTGATCTCCAGCAGCAGGTCGATGACGGTGCGGCAGGCGTCGCCGACCTCCGATGCCTGGGTGCGGCACCAGACCGGCGTCCGCATCTGGAAGGCGATCTTCTCCGGTGGGTAGTCACCCCGGTCGGTGCGTTTCCCCTGCTCAAGTGCCGCGTGAGTCTTGACCAGTTCACCGTTGAGGAAGACCTGGACCATCGTCGCGGTGGAGCGGACGTCGACCTTGCGGCCGATCAGTTTCCAGGGCACCGAGTAGAGGGTGCGGCCAACCTTGATGTGGATGTCGGGACCGACCGTCGCCGTCGACCAGCGGGCCAGGACGAACGCGATGGGCGGCAGCGGCAGCAGCGTCTCGGCCTCCACCGCCGCGAAGACGGCCGCCGGTGCCGCCCTGTCCAGCGGCCGGCAGTCACGGCGCCCAGCGACGTCGCGGCTCCAGACCACTGCCTCCTTCTGCATCTGTTCGAGCGAGGCGAACTCCCGGCCCCGCCAGAACGAGTCTCTGATATAGGGCATAGGCCGCTCGACCCTGGGCTTATCTTTTGGCTTCAAAGCGCGAGCTGGATCTACCAACGCCCCGTAGTGGGTGGCGAGTTCGGCATACGCCTTGTTGATCTTCGGGTCGTAGAGGTCGGGCTTGTCGACCCCGGTCTTCAGGTTGTCGGGCACCAGCCGGCGCGGGACGCCGCCGAAGTACTCGAACGCCGCGACGTGGGCCTCGGTCCAGGCGTGCTGATCGAGATGCACCACGGGCCGCATGAACATGTGCCTTGAGGCGGGCAGCACCATCACGAACGCCCAGATCCGGTGCCGCTTGCCCGTCCTCGGATTGATCCACTGCCCCAGGAAGCCGTAGTCGATCTGGGCCTCCGAGCCCGGTTCGACTTCGTCCCGCAGGACCGTGACCTGCGACTTCTTCACCTCGTCGGGCAGCGTGTCGCGGATCCACCGGCGGAGGGAGGACTGGGAGATCTCCAGCTTGCGCTCGTCTCGCAGCCGCTGGTGGATCGTCGAGACGGTCACTTTCCCCAGCAGCGACTCGATGAAGTCACGGTGCAGGTCGATCTCCGGCCAGGTCAGCTGCCGCAGGCGCCGGTCGGCCAGCTCCGGGAACCACCCCTTGATCAGCTTCCCCCAGTCCGCCTCGCTCATCGGCGGCCCGCCCGGCGCGATCCCCGACGCCTCCGCCGGCGCCAGGTACTTCCTGACTGTCTTGCGGTCCACCCCCAGCGACCTGGCCAGATCGCTCTTCGAGCGGCCCGCGTACCAGTGGACGTAGATCTCGGTGATGTCGACCACGACCAGCGTTCTCCTTGCCATCGGCTGTCCGACCAGCAGGCCCAGAGGCCCACCACCGTCGCCGCGATGACCAGGTCCCTCGATCCCGAACGCCTTCGTACCCATGGCCAATTAGGAGAAATCGGGATGAGGAATTACGTGACGCTCAAACCACTCCAGATGGGGAAAAACGTGACCGCTCACACAACGCGGCCGCCGAATCCTTCCACTCCTCGATCAAGGTCGAATACATCCACCGGCACCGCTTCGCCACCCGTGCCGGGGCCCGACTGAAGATCGCCACGTGGATCACGGACTTCTTCAACACCCGCCGCAGGCACAGCGCCGCCGGCGGACTGCCCCCGGTGGAGTTCGAACGGACGATCACCGAAGCCCGGATGCGGGCGCACCAGGAAGACCGAGCAGCATAAGGAAGTCCTCCACGTTTCCAGGGGATTGACAGTCGGCGGTGACCTGCACGTTCATCCCGTGTTTCTTGTGCTTGCCGGAGTAGAACGGGCGGTCCGCGGCAATGCGGTCGATCGGCAGGAGCGTGCCGTCCAGGATCAGATATGCCTTCACCGACGCGGTGCGCACCGCGTCGGTGAAGGCTGGGGGCGAGGATGGTCAGGAGCTCGACAGTCTCGGTGACGTAGCGCGGTAGGCCGTCGTGGTTCCGACGCCGAACCCTGCCGCGAGCTGGGCATACGTGTGGCCCACTTTCAGGTGGGCGAGAGTGAGCAGGGCCTGGCGGCCAGCGCTCAGGCGCCGCCAACGCGAGCCGATTTCGTGGCGATGCCGTCGCAACTGCTGGGTGAGGAAGCGCAGGGCAGAGCTGGACACGTCGACGCCCGACGGGTAAACAAGCACGTGAAGCCTCTGGCGGAGCCGGTTCTCTTGGTCGAAAACCCATCTACCAGGGGCCTCACCATGTTGTCAGCCCAACTGCCGGACCGGAACGTCAGGTTGGAAAGGGCTCAGTAACCGCATAAGCCGTGTCCAAGGTTCGGGGTCAAGGCCCCGCGTTGACTATCCAGCGCCTTGGTTTCCGGTCAGTACCGCTCGCAGAACAGTTGTGCTCCTCTCGAGGCGGCGCCGAGGGTGGTCAGCTTGTGGGTCTCACTCAACTTTTCCAGCAGTTGCCCGAAATGTTCGCTGCTGCGATCGAATTCCATACAGAGGAACTTGATACTCTCCTGAAGTGTTCTGGACATGTCGAGGACGACAGGAACCTCGCTGCCCTCGATGTCCACTTTCAGTATGTCGATCGGCTTTCCGAGGAGCCTCAGATCGTCAAGGACGACATCCAAGGGCTCGACTGTCACCTCGACTCCATCGGCCCCGAGCCGGCTGCCGCCAGCTCCATCATTGATGGTCGCCTTTCCTGTGAAGTCTGACACAGCTTCGGTGATGATCATGCATCTTCGCGGGTCCACCCGGTCGACGTTCATTCTCAGTAGCTCGAGGTTGTGCGGCTCGGGCTCTATGGATACGACACAGGCTTGGGGTGCCATTTCCAGTGCGAAGCAGGTGAAAGATCCGATGTTCGCGCCGACATCGACAACAAGGCGGGCATCGCGAATGCGGTCGTGAACGTGGTACACGTCCTCGCACCACACCTCTCGTATAACATCGAAGTCGGCAGGGCACTCGTGGCGCACATGGAGGAGAACCTTCGGATTGTGCGTGGGTACGAGAATTGTTTTCACTTCTATTCTCCCCCCAGAATTGCTAGCATCTCGCTTACTCGATGAACGTAAGTGTGGCGTTCGAGTACAATTCGATGCATTCTCGATCGCGCACTCGAACGAGCTTGGTGATCGACCAATGCGTGCTCAATGATGCGTTCGAGATTATCGAAATCCCCCCATTTGTACATAGGGAGGAGTCCATCGAAATCCCCTTTGAGAAAATCTATCTCCGGCATGATCAGATAGCCGCCGCGTCCGGTTGTCTCGTAGACCCGGTCGGAACAGTACAAGGTTTTCTCGTGGTCGAGACAGAGGCTATCGCCCACCGTAACGCCGGCCGACGCGTAGAAATCGTTGAGGGCTTCACCGCGCTCGACCTTGGGATGGTCGCCACCAGGGTTGCGCCAGGACCAGTTGTTGCGGACGCACATCAGTCTCAATGAGTCCACGACCTGCTTACGATAGGGCCAGGCCTTCGAGTGGTAGCCGTTGCCGTTGCTCCCGACGAAGGCCACGTTGCAAGCGTGCCGGGCGTGTGCCTTGCCGAAGTGGGCGGCGTCGTGACGGATTCCGGGTCTTAGCCAATGATGGTTGACTCCCATGTCCCTCCACCGGTCCTGGTGTGAACCGTCCGCCGTGAAGACGTGGGAGGTAAAGAACATGGGGTGCAGCCACCACTGACGCGCGCCTCTGTCGCTGCCGTGGAAGATATCGAGGTGCAGTGTCGCCGTCCGGACGCCCGCCATGGCACACCGACGCAAGGTGTCGAGACTCTCGCGTAGGGGCTGGGCGTCGTCCCATGTGCCGGTCCACAGCAGGAGATCGGAGGCGAGCGCGGTCTCGCGGACACGGGCCCATCTGGTGGAATTCTCCTGTAATGGGATCACCTGGTGCCCTAGGAACTCGAATGCTTTGCGCACGTCGTTTTCCGTGCTGTAGGCGGGTTTGAAGTTTCCCACGTATGCGACACGCACGACGGCGACCTCCTTCCTCGGTCTCAGTCCCCGGGCGAAAGAGGCCGAATATGTCGGGCTGCGAAGGCTCGGGACATGTGTTCCTCAAACCCTGCGTTGCGAAAGATCCGACAGCGCTCGTTTGTACAGGGGCAGAATTTCCTCCCAGCGCATACGTGCGGCCAGTTCTTTGGCCTGCTCGTGCATGTGTCGTACAGCGGCGGGATGTCGGTACAGATGAAGTATTTCGTGGGCGAGTTTCGGGACGTCGACGGTATGCACGTCGACCCGGCCGCAGATACGGATGGTCGCGACTTCAGGCCGGACGGGGACAAGCCACTCGCGGGGCAAGACGACATTGTTGGGGGAGACGTCTGTCATCAGGACGGGGATACCGGATCCGATGGCCTCCTGCGCCGGGAGACAGAGACCGCCGTATCGGCGGGGGAGCACCAGGACGTCGCCCGTCTGGAAGATGTCTGCCGGTCGCGGCATGGGGCCGACGAGGTGTATCCCGCTGCCGTCGAGCGCTCGCCGGAAGACGTCGTTCATCTGCTGGCAGTACAGCGTGAACACAGCGTCGGGCATGAGCGGCCGCACCGACTTCACGGCCTCGATGAAGGCCAGGGTGCCGTTGCGGTCCTTGAAGGCGGGGCGTCCTGCTATGTGGAAGAACTCGCGTGCCCGTGTGATGTCGCGCCGCGGCAGGTCGGACAGGTCTATGGGCACCGGCAGATACCGTGTCGGGCCGATTCGTTCGATGTCCTCAAGGTGCCACGGTGAGGGAGCGACGAAGAGGTCGGGCCTTGGGATCGTGGGTCGACGCCGTTCGGACGGCCTCACGTAGTCGAGAAGCTCGTAGTTCGGTTGACAGACCGTCTTGACGTTCCGTTCTCGACAGTACCACAGTAAATCATAATTGAGTGGCGTTTCGCAGTAGAGCACCAAGTCGAGATTCGATACGAAATCCTCTATGTCGCTCTTCGACGGGGCTCCACGTGTGCGCACATCATACTCATACCAGTCGGCATGTACCGGCATGTGATTCATTTCACTGATGTCCAGCAACATCGTTCTGGCCGGTTCGAGCCATTTGTGGAGCGACCTCGTCTGAATTCCCAGACCGGTATCCGTTGCGAAAGCAAGTAGGCCCAGCCTGGGCTCGATTGCTTTCATTCGCTAGCCCGACAGGCCGGCATAGAATCGCGGAATTTCCGAGTGCGAGAAAAGGAGAGTTCACTCATGCGTCGAGTCCTTTCATGTGCGTTCCCTGTGGGTTAGCCACGCCAAGGCGCCACGGGTCAAGAATTTTTCGAGAAAGCTGTGCATTAATATTACATGGATTGACCGATTCTCACTGAACGGTGACGGGGTCTCTTTCGCGTGGAGGTTGGCACGTGAAGTGAGGGCCTGGTACCCTAGTCGCACTTTTTGATCTGCGGGGACTCCGTTGCTCAATTCGCAGGAGCTGCAGATCTGGCCGGCTCCGGTCGCTCGGCAAACAGCGTCGGTACAGGTCGTGGCGGCCGAGCCGGCTAGGGCGTTTCTGACGGATCTCCGTGGAGGAAGGAGCGGCGTCTGGTGCGTGTGATCGCAAGGCGCCGGGATGTCTTCATAGCGGAGCTATGGGGACATGTCGGCAACGCCGCGAGCGGGCGTGCCAGACGCCGCGGAGATCCGTCAGAAGCGCCCTAGCCCGAGGAATTGAGCAACGGAGTCTGCGCGCGGTCGGCGTGGAGGGTTCAGGTGGGGGCGGCGAGGCGTCGCTTGTAGTGGTGCCAGCGGGCGTGGGCCTGGTGGCTGGCGGCGTCGCCAGGTGGACCAGTGCAGGTGGAAGGCCATGCGGTGGGCCGCGAGGTGTACCGGCAGGTCCTGTAGTAGTGCGGTGAACAGCTGGGTCCTTGGAGGACCCCATCGTGGGGCTCATGTCGCTGGACCCGACTGGCAAGGGCCGCCGCCGCTGGACCTGCGCTGGAAGCCCGCCCCCAAGTCTTCGCCATCACCTTCGCAGGCCGCCTCACCCCCACCAACCACTGACACCTCAAAAATCAAGATCAGCTGTCAGGGCGTCGCCTTGGTCTGGGCGTCCTGCGGTGTTGGCGCCATGCCATTGCCAGCGCCAGGTGCGTTCCGGGTGGTGGACGAAGTGTGCTCCTGCGTCAACCATGCGTAGCCAGCAGCCCCAGTCTTCGCAGGGGGCTGCTGACCCTTTGACGGGCGTGAACCCGCCGACTCTCTTGACGAGTTGGGTGCGTGCGAGGACGGTGACGGGGATGTAGTTGGTGATTTTTAGCCGGGCGGGGTCGAATGGGCGGTTGAAGTCCGGGAAGGGATCGGCTCCGCCTATGAGGTCGAACCAGGGGTAGACCAGGTCTGCGTGGGAGGCTTTGGCGGTGGCCATGAGGTGTTCGAGGTGTTGGGGCAGGAGTTCATCGTCGGAGTCGAGGAAGGCGACCCAGGGAGTGGTGACGGCGGCGAGCCCGCGATTGCGCGTGGCACAGGCACCGGCTCGCTGACGGTCGTTTTCTATGATTACGCGGCTTGGGAGGAGTGTCTGTGCGGTGACAGAGCGGAGGGCGCGGTCGAGCATACCGTTGCGGCTACGGGCAGGGTGCGTGGGAATCACCAGCGTGATGTCTTCGGTATATGGCATGCGGGCCACAGAACCTCCTTGGCATCGTCAGCACTGGACACGGCACTGATCTCTACTGTCGGGTTTTGCGGACTATGACATAGGCCGGGAGCGGCGAATTTTCGTTGAGTTAACACTTCCTACAATCCTGGCGAGCATTGCCCCAATTTGGCGAGGAACGTCTCGCGGTCCCGGATGGCTTGCATACTGACTTCGGCTCGGCAGGGTGACATTGGGGGCGTCGAGGGGCAGATTCAGTGTCTGTTATGAAGTCGTCGAGGGTGTTGGGCCAGTATTGGAGGCGTTTGAGTCGGTTGCGGACGAGGGTTCGAGTCGGTCCCCGGGCCATGACGACGAGGTTGGCCAGGCTACGTTTGATGTGGGCCTATACCCACTCAACGCGGTTCAGGTCGGGTGAGTAAGCGGGCAGTAAGAACATCGTCAGCCAGTCACGCTCGGCGCGCACCCTGCGGGACACGTGGGTGTTCCCTCATTGACGTAGACGCCGGGTGTGGTGGGGGCGGCGAGGCATACGAGCCTAACCTTTCGGCGGTGACGAGCAGGACGCCAGCCATTCGGCCAGGTCACGTCAGTATCAGTGCCCACCGGGCCTGACGGCTACCCCTCAGCGGGAACACTTAGCGGCCAGCCCCCTGCCCTCAAGACCGCCCCAAGATGCCGCCTGCCGTCGCATTCCCTGCCGGGGCGAGCCAGTCGGCCGGTCAGGGGGCTGGGCGCCGACCGGGTGATGAGGTTCCCCCGAGATGCGGAGGATGGTGACAGAGGGTCAGATGGTTCTCATGAGAGGAACATCGACCATGGCTGCCCCCAGGAAGTACTCGCTGGAGTTGCGCGAGCGTGCGGTGCGGATGTACCGGACCTCCGACCCGAAGCCCCAGATCAAGCGACTGGCTATCGAGCTCGGCGTGCATCCCGAGGCCCTGCGCGGCTGGATCCGGCAGGCCGAGGCCGATGCCGGCGAGCGGGACGACCGGCTGACCAGCGACGAACGCGTCGAACTCGCCGCGCTTCGCAAGGAGAACGCCCAGCTCAAGCGCGCGAACGAAGTTCTGCGGACGGCCTCGGCTTTTTTCGCGGCGCAACTCGACCCGACCCGGCCCAGGTGACGGGGCTCCTCGACGAGCACCCTGACCTGGGAGTCGAGTGCGTCCTGCGGGAACTGCACATCGCCTCCTCCACCTACTACCGCTGGCGCCGCGCCGAGAAGCAGCCGTGCGAGCGGCGGCGTCGCGACGTCGAGCTGACCGAGCGGATCAAGGAGATCCACACCGAGTCCGGCGGGATCTACGGCTCTCCGCGCGTGCATGCCGTGCTGAAACGCGAGGGCACACGCGTGGGCCGCAAGCGGGTCGAGCGCCTGATGCGCGAGGCCGACCTGGCGGGCATCAGCCCGCGCCGCACAGGCTTCACGCGCCGGGATCCGAAGGCCACACTCGCCCCGGACCTGGTCAACCGGGACTTCACCGCACCGGCGCCGAACCGGCTGTGGGTCACCGACCTGACGATGATCTCGACCGGCGAGGGCCCGCTGTGGCTGTCGGCGATCCGGGACGCGTTCTCCCGCCGGGTGGTGGCCTGGGAGACCTCCGCCCGCGCGGACGCCGACCTGGTCCTGACCACGCTGGAGTACGCCCTCGCGTCCCGCGAGGTCGAGCCCGGCAAGCTCATCCACCATGCCGACCACGGCTGTCAGTACACATCCATCAAGCTCACAACTCGCCTGCTGCGGGCAGGAGTTGACGCGTCCATGGGCTCCGTCGGGGACAGCCACGACAACGCCCTCGCGGAGAACCTGTGGATGCTGATCAAGACCGAGTGCGTGCGCGGCCGCGTCTTCGCCACACGTGCCGAGGCGAACCTCGCGCTCTTCGAGTACACAGACGGCTTCTATAACTCCCGCCGCACCCAGGAACGACTCGGCTTCCCCAGCCCGATCGAATTCGAGGAGAAGTACTACGCCGAGCAGGCAACGGCCGAACGAGCGAACCTGAAACCCCGTCAACCCCTCCTGACCAGCTGATCAGCGCCTCCCGAACGACGGGGGAACCTCAGAGCGAGAGCCGCGGCCGAAGATGATCGACGCGTTCCTGGAGAAGGTCGAGGAGTGGGTCGAGCAGTCGAAGGCAACGATCCGCGCCGATGTGGTCCACGAGAAGCTGGTGAAGATGGGCTACCTCGGCAGCGCACGCTCGACGAGGCGGGCGGTGAACGCGGCGAAAACGGCCTGGAAGGCAGGCAAGCGCCGCACCTACCGGCCGTGGGTCCCTTCTCTGAACTACGAAATGGCCCTGTTTTATTGAGATTTAAGATGGTTCTTCGGGCCGGAGCTGGTAGTGATCTGGCGGCCCGCGACGTCGGGGAATGTGGGCATGCCGAGGTTGACGGCTGCGGTGCGGCTGGCAATGAGGTTGTCGAGCTGTGCGAGTTTGGCGTTCGCCGCGGCCAGGCTGACCTTGAGTCCTTCGGCTTCGCCGGCCCAGCCTTCGCGTTCGGCTTCGGCGATGCGGGCGAGGAGGTTGTCACGGATGCCCACGAGTCGTGACCGTTGGGCCGGGTCGGCCCGCAGGAGCGGGCATCGGATGCAACTGTGCTCGTGAATGCAGCTGGTGCCGTAGGCTCGTCCGCAGTCACCGAGTGCGACTTTGCGGCGTTCGAAGTGCCCGAGGAAATCCTCCCATTCCTCCTCGGTGGGGCTGCGGTATTCCTCGCTCGGACGTAGTTCCCGGCGGCGGGCGATGAACGCCCGGTGCCCGGTAATAGCCTCCTCGGGATAGACGGCCTTGTAGCCCATGGTCGTGTTGATGTCGCGGTGGCCCAGAACCAGTTGGGCGATGTGCGGTGGCATCCCGTTCATGACGGCGTCCGTGGTGAAGATTCGCCGGAAGTCGTGCGGAGCGAAGTGCAGCGGTCTCCCGGTCGTGTCGGTGAACCCGGTGGCGGCGAGGGCGTCCTGCAGGAGGGTGCGGATACCATCGATAGGGATGGGCCTGTCCTCCAGTCCGATCTTGCGCTGGAACAGCAGGGGCAGGGGCGGGTTCCAGACCTTCTCGTGGTGGTCGTAGGCGATCACGAGGGGGACGCTGCCGTCGGCGGTGCGGATGCGGCAGATGATCGCGGAGAGCACATCGGCGAGTTCCGGGGAGACGACCAGGAGCCGTTCCTCATCGGTCTTGGAAGGCGCGATCTGCAGCAACGGGACGAGTTCACCGGTGCTCGGCAGCCGGTATTGGACCAGGCTGTGGTGCGAGATCTCACTCAGCTCCTCGATGCGCACTCCGGTCATCCGCAGAACCTCAACCGCAGCCCAGCCCCAGAAGGCGTTGCTCTCCTCACGGGCCAGGTTCCGGCGCCGCCCGGTGTCGAGTTCCTCTCCCCACAAGTGCGGCGAGTGTCGCTTGAGAACCGCGCGTCGGAGCGTCGTGCAGTCGGCGGTGAACACCTCGCCGGGGTGGGTGTGTCCGGCGGCCTCCAAGCGGGCGGCGGCTGCCTTCCGGTTCCGGTCAACTGCGTCGATCAGCACCGGGAGGACGGGCAGACGTTCGCGGGTCCGCTGATCCATCCGGGCCTTTTGACGGGACTTCATCTTGCGGTGCTGGACGTCGTCGGCGCGGATCGGGCAAGGGACCGCCCAAGGCCCCCAGCGGGACGGCTCGTCCAGTGCCCACTGAGCGAGGTCGAGATAGAAGGCCCGCACTGTCATCAAGGTGTCGGAGGCGGTGGCCCTTTCCACCGTGGTTTCCACGACGTCGCCGTGCTCGTTGGTGGTGCGGACGGTGCGGGTCTGCAGGCGTCTCTTCCAACTGGCGGCAATGTCGGGAGGAAGCCGGAGCGAGTCGATGCCGGCATGGTGCTTTTCCAGGTCCTTCCAGAACCACAGCGCCAGCGCGGTCGCCAGGCCGGTCAGCGTGTTGTAGTCGATAGATGGCTGACGTTCCATCAAGTAGTCGACCAGCAGGTCGCGGACGGGACGGCAGGACAGGTCGTAGCGGTCGACGAGCTGTTCGGCGGTGAGCTGGCCCGGGAAGCGCGTGCTGAACATGCGGACCGAGGTCGGGGCGCCGGCGGGGAAGACGCCGAGGGAGTGCAGCAGCTGGTAGGAGAACGGGCTGTGCCGGCTGGCCTTGGCCGGTCCGGGGAAGACCTCCCGGCTGGTCTTCAGCAGTTCGAGGCAGTCGCCGGGGGTGACATCGGCGACCGTGCCGCCCTTGGCCGCCATGATGAGCGCGATCTTCTCGATCGCGGGCAGCACGGTGGAGTCGCCCACCGTGCTCGCCTTCCGCAGGGCCCGAAGAGAAGCGATGGCCTCGCCGTCGCGGACACGCTCCATTTCGTTCGCGATCCGCAGCGGCGAGGCCGTGGCCATCAGCCAGCCCAGGTCAGGCCGCAGGACGTCACCGCCGATCAGCTGGACCAGGCCCATGCCGAGGATGCTGAAGATCCGCTCTCCTCGTGGGCCGAGATTGTCGACGCTCTTCAGGTCGCTGATGAGCCGGGTCCGCCAGTCCACACGTCCGTCGACGCCGACGCCGCTGGCGTCCCACCGTTCCTGCCAGGTGGTGCCGGGCTGCATCTCCAGCCAGTCGAGCACCTTGAGCAGGGTCAGTTTCCGGTTGCAGCGGGTCTTGGAGTCGTTCCCGAGGAACGGTGGCTTGAGCATCCGGGACACCACGGCGGCCCGGCTCTGCCGGGTCGCCGGCCAGCTCTTCGGGTTGGTCCGGGGCGGGAACTTCTTCCAGAGGGCGACGGCCTCCGCGCTGAGCTGCCAGGGGCGGGCGGCCACCGCCTCGGTGATGGCGCTGGTGGTCACGGTCGCCTCCGGCCGAACAGCACGTCCAGGCTCTCGGGCCGGTAGTGCAGAGTCGGCTCCGAGGGCTCCGCCGGTTCCTCGGCCTGGCGACGGTGGTGAGCCAGGACGCTTTCGATGACGTCCTCGGTGGTGGGCGTGACGTACCGCTGAGTGGTGGATAGACGTGCATGTCCGAGTACCCATTGGACGTCCGTGATCGGCATCAGCGGGTCACGGGCGAGCCGGTAGGCCGCCGTGTGCCGTAGGTCGTGCAGCGACCAATCCGACCCCAGCGTGCTGTTCGCGCGGACGAACATCGCTCGCGCGGCATGGTAGTTGAGAGCACGAAACGGCCGTCGCAGCGTCCACCACAGCGGGTCGTCGGGGCCGGTGGGCACCAGTTCGTGCATCTGCTGCTGGTAGAGCCGCAGCCAGACGAACGCGTCCGGCGAAGCCGGCAGCTGCTGCAGGGCGCGCGAGCCCTTGCGTACCACCGTGACCAACTGGCGCCCCGGGTCCGTGCCGGAGCACAGCACCCCGAGCAGCTCGGAAGCCCTGGCCCCGGTGGAGATCCAGAAGGCGACCATGGCCCGGTCACGGTCCGAGGACAGCCGGGCGAACAGCTCGTTGAACACCGCATCGGGGATCTGACGCGGGATCCGTTGCGGCTGCCGTGGTCGGAACAGTCCTGCCCGTTGCGGGCGCCATGGCTCCATCGGGTTGTGGTGCGCGTTCACTCGCGGAGTCCTGGCCAGCGGGAACGGGTTGACCAGCGGACCGGTCCCGGCCTCCAGATGGTGGGCGTAGAAGCTGCGGAGCACCGTCTCGCTGTGCGCGACCGTCGACGCCGCGTACGTCGTCCCGACCGGCCGCTTCCCGGTGATCGGATTCGTGCCCCGGGCGACCGGCCGAACAGCCGACGACGAGGTCGATGCCGAACTCCGGTGCGGCCGAGGAGGCTTGGCCGTGATCTGAATCCACCGGGAGAAGTCGCGGGCCTCGATCCGGGTCGCCTCGTTCCACGGCACCTCGACCGCCCACAAGAAGCGGAACCAGCGCAGCAGGTCCATGCCGTACGAACGCTGAGTCGTCGCAGGCCGCCCGGCCGCCTGCAGATCCTTCATGTACGCAGCCGCCGCCCCCACCATCGCCCCGGCAGGATCCACCAGACGATACGGCTCCCACGGGTCACCACTCTCCACGAGCGCACCCACCCGGGACACCACCAGTGAACCCAAGTCCCTTGAGACATCCTCACGTTCGAGCATGTCAGGGGACGGTAGCCAGCCCGCCTCCGCCATGTCCGAAGAACAAGAAGAGAACCTCCCGTAGTTCAGTCAACACGCCAGAGCCGGGCCGATGGCTCCAGTTCGACTGGGGCGAGGGCCCGCGGATCAGGGGCCGGCGGACCTGGTTGTTCTGCGCGTGGCTGTCCTGGTCGCGGTTCCGGGTCGTGATCCCGGTCTGGGACTGCACGTTGGGCACGCTGGTGGCATGCCTGGACACCACGTTGCGGCGGATCGGCGGGGCACCGACCTACGTCCTGACGGACAACGCGAAGACGGTGACCGTCGAGCACATCGCCGGGATCCCGGTGCGGCACCCGCAGATGGTCGCCGCGGGCCGGCATTACGGCTGCCAGGTGGTCAGTTGCGTTCCCTACGACCCCGAGTCGAAGGGCGGCGCGGAGGCCACGGTCCGCATCGCGAAGGCCGACCTGGTGCCCACCAGCGCGAACCTGCTGGCCGCCTACGACACCTTCGCCGAGCTCGCCGATGCCTGCCTGACCTGGTGCGATGCAGTGAACTCCCGCCGCCACCGGGCGACCGGACAGATACCCGCCGACCGCCTCGATATCGAACGCACCACCCTGCACATACTGCCCATCGAGCCGCTCGCGCTCGCGCTGGGCGAGGAACGACTGGTCGGCTCGGACCGCACCATCAGCTTCAACTCGGTGCGTTACTCGACCCCGCCGGGCTATACGGGCGCGAGGGTGTGGTGCCGGGTGGTCGGCGAGGAACTTTCCATCACCGCCCGCACCAACTCCGGTGACCTGTCGGAGATTTGGCGCCACCAGCTCTCCACTCCGGGTGCTCCACAGATCATCGACGAGCACTACCCCGACCATCCCGATGGCCGCAGTGTTCACCAGCCGCGGCTGTAGCCCCGCTCGGAAGCGGAGATCGCGTTCGTGGGCATCGGCTCCGGCGCGGGCCGCTGGCTCAAGGAAGCCGGACCCGCCGGAGCGGTCCGCATCCGCTCCAAGATGGCCCGCGCGGTCGAGCTGGCCACCGTCCTGGGCAACGACAGAGTCGACCAGGCCCTCGGCCTGGCGGCCACGGCCGGACGCTTCGCCGACGGCGACCTCCTCTCGATCCTGGGACACATCGCGGATAGCAAGCCCGCCGGCGAGGTCGTCCGCGCGGACGAGGCCCACTCCGTCCAGAACGGAACCATCGGCTGGCAGGCACTCGGCCGCTGACCCAACAGCCCATCTCTCAACACGTTTTGACGATTCCTTCCCCAAGAGAACGGCACCTCCATGAGTTTTCCCAGCGCGCCCGCCCTCCCCGAGGAACTCGACAAGCTCATGCGCCGCATGCGGCTGCCCCATATGCGCAAGGCGGCCCCCGATGTCCTGGCCACCGCGCGGGCTCAACGCTGGGACCCCGCCGAGGTGTTGCGGCTGCTGATAGCCGAAGAGGTCACCGGCCGCGACGCGGCCACCCGCCGCCTGCGGCGGTCCTCGGCGAACTTCCCCACCGGCAAGACCCTGGGCTCCTGGCGGGCCGAGGACTCCACCATCCCCGAGCCCACCCAGAACTCCCTGATCACCCTGGAATGGATCGGCCGCGCCGAGAACTTGGTGATCGCCGGCCCGAGCGGCACAGGGAAAAGTCACTTCACCGAGGGACTCGCCCAAGCCGCGATCGAGAAGGACATGAGGGTGTCCTGGTTCACCCTGGAGACCCTCGCTGCCGCGATCGGGAAGTCGAAGGTCGATGGGTCCACGGCACGGACCGTCGCCCGGATCTGCCGGGCCGATTTGATCGTCATTGATGACATTGGCCTGCTGCCGGTCGGCGAGGACGCCGCCGAGGCGTTCTACCGGATCATCGACGCCGCCTACGAGCGTCGCTCCATCGCGGTGACCAGCAACATCCACCCCTCGGGCTTCGACACGATCATGCCCAAGACCCTCGCAGGGGCGAGCACCGACCGTCTCATGCACCACGCTCACCTCGTGACCACCTCCGGCGACTCACATCGCCTCGCCGAGGCCCTCGCCGGGAAGGGAGTGGTCCCCTTGAACTGACCCCCACCCCCAGGAACACCACTGGCCACACGCCTGGATTTCTGATGGCCACCAGCCTGGTCATCCACCGGCCACCTACCTGGGCATCTCAATGGCCGTTGACAATTCAGGCAATTCAGCTTTCGCCCTATCACGCGGGTCCCCCAGAGCACCGTCCCTTACGCCTGGACCCGGTCTCTGATTTCCTGGCATGCTACGGTCCCCTTCACCTTTCGGATCCAGGTAAGCCATTGGACCCAAGAACCTCCCTCCGAGTTCCTCCCGGTTATGCCGGGGATACGACGGGGCGCCTCGTGGCGCACTGAAAACGCTCGATCTTGCCAGTGGTCGTAGGCGAGCGCGGCTTCGTCAGGCGCTGGGTGATGCCGTTCTCGCGGCAGATCCCGACCGCGCCGAACCCCAAGGACGGCGAGAAGAGCCTGGACTGGTACTACGGCCTGAACCACTTCCAGTACCGCGTCGTCGGCGAGAAGCGCGGCGACCAAGTCACCTATCACGTCGACGTGCAAAAGCGATACGACTGGGGTATCCCCAGCGAGCACCGCCGCACCCAGACCGCCTTCGGAGGTCCCTTCAAGATGGAGCTGGAGCAAGCCGACCTGGCCCACCTCAACACCACAGGTTTGGCGCGGGACTTCGACGTCAAAGGCAGCTCCGGGCAGATGCAGACCACCTTGTGAGCCCCCGCTACGTTGGCCGGCACACCGGTGCGCCGGCACCCGACCCCAACAAACCCCCGGCTGCGCCACGCCCCCGGCGCCAGCCAGGAACGGGAGGCGTCGATCGAGGCAAGGTTAAGAAGACCGCCCTGTGGGGGCCCTCGCCCTGTGTCTTGCGCTGTCCATCGCCGTTCTCGTTGGCCTCGTGCAAGGTTTCTACGAGATGGGCCATCCGCCTGGTGGCTGGTGTCAGGACAACTCGGTGTCCTGTGTCCACCGTTGAGCATCCGCGTCGGGTTCATTCCGGTGCGCTGGGCCAGTCGTTTCTCGGCAGGTGCAGTGGCCTCCGCGGCCGGGAGTGATTACGCCGTAATCACTCCCGGGGCCGATTCTGACGGCACAAGGCCATACGCATACGTATCAGGCCCCGCTCCCCCACCAGAGGCAGGGTGCGGGGACTGACAGCCATGTCGAGTTAAGCCGGGGATACGGTCTGCAGCTTCTGCGAGAGCTGCTGGATCTGCTCCGTGCCCATGTGGCGGCAGATCAGGTCCGCCATGGCGTCGACGTCCTGCCACGGCAGGCCCGAAACTGTATCGGCTGTCGCCGGCGTTGACGTCGGCTTCGGTGTTACGGGCGAAGCCGGGTCCCCGCCACGGTCGCTGCTGGGCGTTGTTGCTCGACGGCCTTGCTGGGGGGCGATCTGCTCGGTGATTACGGCGTTATCACCTGAGGCGCTCTCGGGCCTGGAGGCTGGAGTGATTACGCCGTAAACACTCGGCACCTGGGGCGGCGGGGCATCGCTGGAGGGCTTGCGCTTGCGTTCCTTGGCGTGGGAAGCCTCAGCGGCCCGCTTGTCTGCCTCAGCTCGTTGCTGTTGCGGCGGCAGCTTGCCCAGTCCTCGGACGTGTTCGACCTTCCGGTCGCCTGCTTCAAGGTCGGCCTGGAGGGCCGGGTCAAGGTGGAGGAGGGAGAGCCGCTGGGAGATGAACCCTTGGCTTATACCCAGACGTTGGGCGGCCTTGCGTTGCGAGCCGTAGAACGTGACGAGCTTCTCCAGCGCGTTGGCTTCTTCGAGCTCGATCATGTTCTCGCGATGCACGTTGGCCACGAAGGCTGCTTCCAGCAGCTTCTCGTCCGACGTGGCGAAGGCGTCATCGACGGTGTACTTGATCTCCGTCAGGCCGGCCTCGCCAGCAGCCGCGAAGCGTCGGTGCCCATCGACGACGACGTACTGCGCCCCGTCCTTCAGCTTGCCGGCTTGACCGGGCCGTTCGGCGAGGTAGGCGTCCACCGTGACGAGGCTGATCGCATTGACCAGGCCGACCTCAAGAATCGACTGCGCGAGGTCGGAGACGTCGCCGACCGTCTCACGCGGGTTGTCGGGGTTCTCACTGATCTGAGTCAGGGGGAGCCTCGCGGCCTTGGGTGCCGGCGCGCTTGTCGGTGCTTCTGTTGCCGCGGCGATGGCGGCACGGCGGGCGCTGACGGCTGGGGCGGCGTGGCTGAAGGAGGCGGAGGCGCCGAGCTTGGCGGCCTTGCTGCTCATGCGATCTCCCGGGCCAGGGCGCGGATGTTGGCGGCTTGTTCGCTGTTGGAAGCGTAGGCGAGGAGGGGTGTCTTGGTGCGGACGGCTTCGCGTTGTTCGCGTCGGTCGGGGATGACGGCGACGACGCGGGGGTCCCTTATGGCCTTCCAGGATGCGAGGGAGCTGGTGGCGATGTAGCCGCGGCGGGCGTCGTAAAGGTTGACGATGAGGCCGAGGTAGTCGAGTTCGATGTTCATGTCGGCGCGCATGTCCTCGATTTGGGAGACAAGGAGGCCGTAGGCGTCTGCGCTGCTGTCTTCGGCTTGGACGACGATGCCGACGCCGGACTGTCCGGGCTGTTCGCCGTCGCGACGGCGTCCGTAGTAGACGGCGGCGTCCATGCTGAGGCCGAGGCTGGGCGGGCAGTCGACGATGATGACGTCGTAGTCGCCTTCGATGGGGGAGAGGGCTCGTTCGAGGGCGGCTTCGCGGACTCGGACGCTGGAGAGTTTCACGTCCAGGAGGAAGGCGTCTTGGCTTGCCGGCAGGAGGTCGAGGCGGTCGCCGAACTGGTCGCCGCTGACTCCGAGGATGAGGTCGCGGATGTCTCCGCGGTCCTTGTCGGCGGCCATGTGCTTGGAGAGCGTGTCGCCCTTCATGTCGAGGGGCTCGTGGCCGAGTTGCTTGGTGAGGTGGCCTTGCGGGTCGAAGTCCACCAGGAGCACGCGTATACCGTGGCCCGGCAGTTGTTCAAGGTCCAGTTCCGTGCCGGTCTCGGTCATCTGCTTGGAGGCGCGGACGGGGAAGAGGGCGTGGGGGTCCTCGGCGTAGGCCTGGGCCATGCCGGCTGCCGTGGCGGTCTTGCCGACGCCGCCCTTCTGGTTGCAGATGATCTTCCGCTTGGGAATGGTCGGGCGCTCAACGGCCGGAGCGGGGTTGGAGTCCAACCACAGTTGCACGGATTGCGCCAGACCTTGGATTCCGGATACGCCACGTGCGGTGGCGTCGGTGCGGAAGTCTTCCCACATGCCTTCCGGCAGCCAGGTGGAGAAGGACTCTGCGCCTGCGGTGTCGATGAGGGAGAGGTTGGAGCCGAGGCTGCGCCAGGCGGTGATGCCTTCGGTGACCGCGTCTTGGAGGGCGATGCCTCGCTGGGCGACGCGGATTTTGAGGGCTTGCCATAGTGTGGCGGGGAGTTTAGATACGACCTTCTCGCGGTCGCTTTGCGGACTGCTCGTCATAGAAGGAACCTTACTAACGCGAGCGATCATTTCCAACACCAGGGCGTTAGTGTCTACTCGAAGTAGCGTAGGGAATGGGTGATTACGCCGTAATCACCATCCAACCTCCTGCACTGGGACGCTTCCTGACGCACCATCCGCTGACCCGCCGCAACGAAGATCGAGTGTCCTCACCGATTGCCACGGTGTGCGTCAGCCCGTTGCGGTCAAACTCAGGAGTCAAGTGGACGACGAGGTGATGGTCACGGTGACGGATCGGCTGTGTAGCCCCTGGCCAGGTAGGCCACCTCCACGGACGTGCCGACCAGGCCAACTCCCTTAAGGACAATAGCCATCAGCCGCGCCTCATTCAGCGAGAGGTGCTGCATCTCGCGCAGGGCTCGCAGCACGGGAACGAAGCTCGCGTCTTGGTGCGCAAGCCGAAGCCGAGCGGCCCCGTGCTGCGTCAGCGGAGCCTGCCTGACCTCTTCGGGAGCCGAGCCGGTAGTCGTCTCGCACCATGCGTTCGGGCAGCCTCGACACTGCCCTTCGACGCGCCAGCGCAACCGACCCTGGTCGACGAACTGACCGACGTCGCGGGCAAGTTCACCTCCACAGCTCTCACACTGCGATGTAAGCGTCGCTCCCTGAGCAGCAGTGATCATTAGTCTCCCCTGCGGCGTCGATCCGCCCGATCCTGCCGCACGCAGCGAGATCCGGCGACAGGGTTGCGCGGCGGCACGGACCCTCATCAGGAGCGTCATGCCTCGACTGATGTTGATGGTGCGGGCTCGTAGCACCGTTGGTCGCGCAGTGGGGCCCAGATGGCGTTCACGCGACGGCGAGTCAGGTCGAGGGCAACCGGGGTGTGGCGCCTAGGGAAGTCGCCGCCTCATCGAAAGCAGTCGAGCCTGGCTTCGGACACGGCAGCACGAGATAGGAGGAGCCTCCTTAGCCGGATCTGCCTCGGCCCCCGGCGTATTGCTCACAGAACTCCACCGGCTCCTCGAAGTTGGTTGCTGTCAACGCCTGTGCTCATCGAGACAGCAGGGCCGATGCTGTAGCGATGACGCGTGTTCTCGTCCAGCCGCTCAGCCGACTCCATCAAGTCGAACGTCGTGGACAGGGCCGCAACACGGAACCTCTGCGGGGTCCGGGGTGATTACGGCGTAATCACCCCGGACCCCGCAGAGGCAGGTTCCACATCCTCTTCAGAGGGCGGTCGGGTTGAGGTTCCCCCGTCGTTCGGGAGGCGCTGATCAGCTGGTCAGGAGGGGTTGACGGGGTTTCAGGTTCGCTCGTTCGGCCGTTGCCTGCTCGGCGTAGTACTTCTCCTCGAATTCGATCGGGCTGGGGAAGCCGAGTCGTTCCTGGGTGCGGCGGGAGTTACTGACCTCGGCTCGTCAGGGTGATGTTGGGTCATCGAGGGTGAGGCCGGTTCCGGCGATGAAGCCGTCGAGGGTGTCGGGCCGGTACTGGAGGCGCTTGAGCCGGTTGCGGACGAGTGCCTCGAGGCGGTCCAGGGCCACGACGGCGAGGTTGGCCAGGCTGCGTTTGACGTGTGCCCACACCCACTCGACCGGGTTCAGATCGGGTGAGTAGGCCGGCAGCAGGAATACCGTCAGCCATTCCCGTTCGTCGATCAACTTCCGCATCCTGCGGGAGACATGCGTGTTCAGCCGGTCCCACACCAGGACGATCGGTGCCTTGACGAGCTGATGGGCGCCGTCGATCAGCGCGATGAAGTCGCGCTCGCTCATGCTGCGGCGCTTACCCTTGCCCGCCGGGTGGGCGATCAGCCGGTGGCACAGGCGGGTCCGCGAGCCGGGCCGCATGGCGACCAGCCCGGCCACCGACAGGCGTCCCGATCGTCGTCCGCTGACCGTCACAACCGGCGTCACACCGCGCCGGCCCCAGGTGCGTCCCCTGGGCGGCTTGCGGGTGAACCCGGCTTCGTCCTCGAAGCAGAGGTAGCCCCCGCAGGCCGCCCGGGCTCTTTTACCTCCGCCCAGGTCGCCTCCTTCCACACCTTCACGGCCTGCTCGTCGCGCTCGGCCACCCGCCGCGCGGGAACCTGCGGGGAGAAGCCGAGCCGGTGCATCAACCGGGTGGCACCCGAGACGCTGTAGGAGACGTGGAACTTCCTGCCGATCAGCGTGACCACTCGCGCCGCGGTCCACACCTGGTCCTCCACCCACCCGTGCGCGGCCGGACCCTGGTCGAGATACACGGCGAGTTTCGCCAGGCAGCGTGGCGACAGCCGGCACCGGCCGCCACCGGGCCCTCGTGAACCAAGCGCATCGGCGCCGCCCTGACGCCACAGCTGCTGCCACTGATAGGCCGACTTCACGCTCACCCGCAGCCGCCGTGCGACCTCCGGCGGCTTGATCTTCTGCTCGAACAGCTCGACCGCCTGCATCCGTACAGCCTCGCGACGCTGACGTCCCGCAGCGGTAAGCCCGCCCCCATCTGCATATCTCACACACCACGAGATACAGACAACGCGCCCGCCTCACCAGCGACTTCGCCAAAGATCACCCTGACGAGCCGAAGTCAGTATAGAAGCCGTCTGTGTACTCGAAGAGCGCGAGGTTCGCCTCGGCACGTGTGGCGAAGACGCGGCCGCGCACGCACTCGGTCTTGATCAGCATCCACAGGTTCTCCGCGAGGGCGTTGTCGTGGCTGTCCCCGACGGAGCCCATGGACGCGTCAACTCCTGCCCGCAGCAGGCGAGTTGTGAGCTTGATGGATGTGTACTGACAGCCGTGGTCGGCATGGTGGATGAGCTTGCCGGGCTCGACCTCGCGGGACGCGAGGGCGTACTCCAGCGTGGTCAGGACCAGGTCGGCGTCCGCGCGGGCGGAGGTCTCCCAGGCCACCACCCGGCGGGAGAACGCGTCCCGGATCGCCGACAGCCACAGCGGGCCCTCGCCGGTCGAGATCATCGTCAGGTCGGTGACCCACAGCCGGTTCGGCGCCGGTGCGGTGAAGTCCCGGTTGACCAGGTCCGGGGCGAGTGTGGCCTTCGGATCCCGGCGCGTGAAGCCTGTGCGGCGCGGGCTGATGCCCGCCAGGTCGGCCTCGCGCATCAGGCGCTCGACCCGCTTGCGGCCCACGCGTGTGCCCTCGCGTTTCAGCACGGCATGCACGCGCGGAGAGCCGTAGATCCCGCCGGACTCGGTGTGGATCTCCTTGATCCGCTCGGTCAGCTCGACGTCGCGACGCCGCCGCTCGCACGGCTGCTTCTCGGCGCGGCGCCAGCGGTAGTAGGTGGAGGAGGCGATGTGCAGTTCCCGCAGGACGCACTCGACTCCCAGGTCAGGGTGCTCGTCGAGGAGCCCCGTCACCTGGGCCGGGTCGGGTCGAGTTGCGCCGCGAAAAAAGCCGGGGCCGTCCGCAGAACTTCGTTCGCGCGCTTGAGCTGGGCGTTCTCCTTGCGAAGCGCGGCGAGTTCGACGCGTTCGTCGCTGGTCAGCCGGTCGTCCCGCTCGCCGGCATCGGCCTCGGCCTGCCGGATCCAGCCGCGCAGGGCCTCGGGATGCACGCCGAGCTCGATGGCCAGTCGCTTGATCTGGGGCTTCGGGTCGGAGGTCCGGTACATCCGCACCGCACGCTCGCGCAACTCCAGCGAGTACTTCCTGGGGGCAGCCATGGTCGATGTTCCTCTCATGAGAACCATCTGACCCTCTGTCACCATCTTCCGCATCTCGGGGGAACCTCAATGGGGCAGGTCGGCTGCTCGGACTTGGGCGATCCAGCGCAGGTTGCGTCCGGTGTCAATGGCCACGAATTGGCCCCCGGTGGCGGTCAGCAGAACCCGTGCACTGGCGGACACAAGAATTCGCGGTCGCTGACCTGCACCGCTGACCTTCGACAATGAAGTTAGTCGACTGCGGGTTCGTGGCCTGGGCGGACTTTGTTGGTTGGCAAGGAAGCCCCGCAGTGTGGGCATCGAGGCGCCCGGTTCTGGACGTAGAGCCTGATAGTGCCGTATGAGATCGAGGTCTCGTGCTCATCCATGAGCTTCACCCAGATGTCTCTGGGGCGGCTGTGACCGGATTCGATCATGGAGTCGATGAGGTGTTGGACGGGATCGATGACGGTCGGTCGACGGGGCTGAGGTTTGCGGGGACGGGGTTCGAGGCCGTCAAGGGCGGCCCGGACGGTTCGCCAAGTGACGTTGTGCCGTCTGACAGTGAGGATGTAGATGGCATCGCCCGGAGGTCTGACTCTCCGTCTGACTGACGCTTCGGCTGTCCTTTGCTGGAACCGTCGGGCCCGCCGGGCGATGCTGCTGCGCACGTGGCCGGTCGGGCGTCTGTGACTTCATAGGAGCCCGGCCAAAGGTCCCATCACTGAGCGTTTTCCATCCTCACTCTGGGCTGGTCAATTGGAGGGTGAGGACGGTCTGGACGAGTTTGGTGATCCGAGTGGTCGAGCACCGCAGTTTGCGAAGAAGGCGCCAGGTCTTGAGGGTTGCGATGGCCTGCTCGACGAGCGCTCGGATCTTCGCGTGGGACCGGTTCACCGCCTTCTGGCCTGCGGAAAGGGTCTCCCATCGGCCCCAGTACGGGATGCGGATGGTGCCGCCGGCACCCCGGTAGCCTTTGTCTGCCAAGCACTTGATCCCGACCTCGGCCAAGGCGTCGACGATGCCGTGTTCACGGGCTGCGCGGACATCGTGGACAGCGCCAGGCAGCGCGGGTGAGGCCCACAGCAGCCGACCGAAGGGGTCAGCGAGGACCTGCACGTTCATCCCGTGTTTCTTGTGCTTGCCGGAGTAGAACGGGCGGTCCGCGGCAATGCGGTCGATCGGCAGGAGCGTGCCGTCCAGGATCAGATATGCCTTCACCGACGCGGTGCGCACCGCGTCGGTGAAGGCTGGGGGCGAGGATGGTCAGGAGCTCGACAGTCTCGGTGACGTAGCGCGGTAGGCCGTCGTGGTTCCGACGCCGAACCCTGCCGCGAGCTGGGCATACGTGTGGCCCACTTTCAGGTGGGCGAGAGTGAGCAGGGCCTGGCGGCCAGCGCTCAGGCGCCGCCAACGCGAGCCGATTTCGTGGCGATGCCAGGGTCTCGGCAAAGTCGTTCAGATGAGGCCGAGCATGGTCAACGGGCGGGTGTGGTCGCGGGCGTTGGCGCGTAGGGTCCGGGCGATGTTGGCGGCTCCGGCCAGGCGGCAGGTGCTGGTGGCGAGGTTGCGGAGGGTGGCCATGGCGCGGGGGCCGTTGCCGGTGCGGATCTGTGAGCGGTCCTCGTCGAAGGTGACGTCCCGGACCCAGTGGAGGCGGTTCTCGATGCCCCAGTGCCCGCGGGCGTAGGCGCCGAGGTGGGCGGGGCCGGCCCGGTGCGCTTCCAGGCTGGTGATGCCGTAAACCGTTTCGGTGTGTTTCGGCTGTCCGTCGAGACGGCGGACGGTGCGCCGGATCCGGAACGCCTGGGCAGCGTAGGGGAAGTGGAGGCCTGCCGGGACGGTGAGGGCGAGGACGGCGCGGTGTTCGCGGCGGCCGTGGCCCCGGTTCAGCCGGGGACATCCGCCCAGGGCAGCGCGCTGAGCTGGGCGAACAGCCTCGGCTGGTTCTGCTTCACCGTCAGGACGTAGTCGGCGTTCTTGTCCTCGACGAGGTAGCGGGCGTGTTCGCGCTGGGTGTGCAGGGCGTCGGCGGTGATGACCTTCCCGGCCAGGCCAAGTGGGTCGAGCAGGGGTTGGAACCGGGTGATTTCGTTCGTCTTCCCGTCGACGTCGACCTGGGCGAGAACGATGCCGCTGTCGTGGTCGAGGGCGGCCATCAGGTGGGGCTGTCCGTCCCCGGTCTGCGCTCCGCGCAGGGTCTTGCCGTCCACCGCGACGGCCTGCCGCGTTGCCGCCCTGGGTGAAGCAGGGGTGTTCCGTTCGGCGAGCCATCCGCATACGGCCTGGTCAAACGCCTGCCCGTCCACCGCTTGCAGGGTCCGGCGGATGGTCGACTCGCTCGGCGCGATCCGCAGCCCGCCCGCCGGGCGGCAGCGCGCGTCCAAGGTCTCAAGAATGTGCTGGGGCAGGTCGGCTGCCCACTCGCCGATCGCGGACAGGGACCTCGCGCCGGCCAGGACCGCGCACGCCGCGATCACCAGCACCACCACGAGCGCATGCCGCACCCCGCGCGAGGCGCGGGGATCCGGTATCCCTTCGAACCACTCCCGCAGCCCCGCCCCCGACGACGAACACCCCGCCCGGTGCAGCCTCTCCAGAGCGGGATGCAACGATGTCGTACAAGCGGGCATGGACGTCCCCTTCGATCACGTGAGCCTCAACAACCCACATGATCACCGACCTTCATGCCAGCCCACCTGCACAAACACCCCTCAACCACAACTTTGCCGAAGCCCTGACCCACAAGTATTGACAATTCCTCCCGCGCCACCCTCCGGGCTTAGTCCGGATGGTGGGCGCGCGGCGCTTCGGAGATATGGCGGGTGGCTGTCCGACGTCTTGCCTACGTGGAGTGGAGTGGTTGCCGACAACGTATTCGTTGTCGGGCTCCGCGGTAGTCCGGGTACGCCGACGGTAGTAGACGCACCGGACCCGCACGCGTTCACCCGTTTGGGTCATCGGGATCGCCTGTATGGGCACGCAGGGGTTGCATGGAGCCACGGCTAGGCCGCAAGGCCCTCGAACAGGGCCCGCCACGTCTCAGCGCACCACCGGAGACGGAGCGGGCAGCACGGGAAGGCAGCCGCCGTGTACGAAATGTGTTGCGCCCCCGCATTCCCCGGCAGCCCAGACGTTCTATGGCACATCATCTCCCACAGCGCCCCCACCACCCTGTGCGGATACGCCCTGAGCCTCATACCCCCCAGCCCTACCGCAGCAACCACGCTCACCGAAGCGCACTGCGCCCCCTGCATGGCCGTCTTCTCCACCCTCGTACACCCTCAGCCAGCAGTAACGCGGCAGTCACCGGAACCCCTTTAGCAGGTGCAGCCTCTCGGCGGATCGGGTAGCTCGATTGACCTAAACCGCTGTGACGCCTTCCTGGTGCACTCGTTGGAGAGAGCACCGCTTCTCACAGTGCGGTCGGCCCCGACGCCTCGGCCGGCGGTCGGGGCCGTAAAACCCCAAGACTCTCCCCCGCCAGTATCACGGCGCGGCACTAACAGTGACGCATGTTCAGGTGCCAGACTCAGCCAGGGCGCCGCCGGCTGTTCAGAGCCTCCCCTGGCCGTCACCATGGCTGGCGGCGTCCGCAACGAGCAAGCTCACACCAGCGGCCCGTTGCCGCGTTGTGGGCCGTTAGCCTGTCGGTTTGGCAGAGCGTGTCATACCCGGTCGCACGGACGGCCTGATCACCCTGGGTGTCGCGGACGCTCTGTGGGTCGATGAGATGTCTGAACAGGTTTCGGGCCCTTCCCCGCAGCCTTTCCCGACAGTGCGAGACCGTGAGTATCTATACGGCGCATCGCACTGACGCTGGGTGTTTTGGACCGTTCCGTTCCGCCTGGTGGCTCGTTATCCGAGCCATGGATGACTCTTCTCGTGATTTCGTGCAGTACGCGGCCCAGCTGGACTCGTACTGGTTCGATACCACCACGGCGGCACCGCGCGCTCGGAGATACCCCACCCTGCTCCGGGTGAGGGCAACCTGGCGGATGGCGGCAGTCGCGCTTTCCGCCGTGACGGTGGCTGTGGCCCTGCTAGTCACGGTATTTAACTGAGGCAGACCGTTCCGCCGGAGCAGTCCTCCAACTCCTGCCCATGAGACCCAGGCGTACCTCCTTCGAGGGCCGTGAGTACTCACTTCAGGCTAAGCACCCAGGAAGTGCTAGAGCTGGATGCGACCGGGGCGTTGACGACGGCGCATGTGTGTGCGGGCGCTCGGGTCGGCGGGGTGAATGTGCGCACGGTGTGGCGCTGGCTGGAGGCGGCGCGGACGGAGGGCCGTGTGGAGCGCAGGCCCCGGGCGCGGCTGGAGTTGTCCGACCAGGCGTGGGAGGTGCTGGCGCAGGCGGGCGGGAACGTGGCGGCGTTGCACCGGCATCTGAAGGCCGACTCGCGGGTGAGGTTCCCCCGAGATGCGGAGGATGGTGACAGAGGGTCAGATGGTTCTCATGAGAGGAACATCGACCATGGCTGCCCCCAGGAAGTACTCGCTGGAGTTGCGCGAGCGTGCGGTGCGGATGTACCGGACCTCCGACCCGAAGCCCCAGATCAAGCGACTGGCTATCGAGCTCGGCGTGCATCCCGAGGCCCTGCGCGGCTGGATCCGGCAGGCCGAGGCCGATGCCGGCGAGCGGGACGACCGGCTGACCAGCGACGAACGCGTCGAACTCGCCGCGCTTCGCAAGGAGAACGCCCAGCTCAAGCGCGCGAACGAAGTTCTGCGGACGGCCTCGGCTTTTTTCGCGGCGCAACTCGACCCGACCCGGCCCAGGTGACGGGGCTCCTCGACGAGCACCCTGACCTGGGAGTCGAGTGCGTCCTGCGGGAACTGCACATCGCCTCCTCCACCTACTACCGCTGGCGCCGCGCCGAGAAGCAGCCGTGCGAGCGGCGGCGTCGCGACGTCGAGCTGACCGAGCGGATCAAGGAGATCCACACCGAGTCCGGCGGGATCTACGGCTCTCCGCGCGTGCATGCCGTGCTGAAACGCGAGGGCACACGCGTGGGCCGCAAGCGGGTCGAGCGCCTGATGCGCGAGGCCGACCTGGCGGGCATCAGCCCGCGCCGCACAGGCTTCACGCGCCGGGATCCGAAGGCCACACTCGCCCCGGACCTGGTCAACCGGGACTTCACCGCACCGGCGCCGAACCGGCTGTGGGTCACCGACCTGACGATGATCTCGACCGGCGAGGGCCCGCTGTGGCTGTCGGCGATCCGGGACGCGTTCTCCCGCCGGGTGGTGGCCTGGGAGACCTCCGCCCGCGCGGACGCCGACCTGGTCCTGACCACGCTGGAGTACGCCCTCGCGTCCCGCGAGGTCGAGCCCGGCAAGCTCATCCACCATGCCGACCACGGCTGTCAGTACACATCCATCAAGCTCACAACTCGCCTGCTGCGTGACCTTCCCCTCGTAGTGTGGAGGCGTGGCTGAAGGGGAAGTTGAGGATCATGGGTGGGAAGCGACGGTCGTATGACGCGCCGTTTCGTGAGGGTGCGGTGCGGATCGTGCTGGAGACCGGGAAGCCGGCCGCAGAGGTTGCGCGGGACCTGGGCGTGCACGAGGGCACGCTGCAGACCTGGGTCCACCGGGCCAAGGTCCGCGCGGCCGCGGAAGCATCGGGCGGTCTGAACGAGTCCGAACGCGGGGAACTGCGCCGGCTGCGTGAGGAGAACCGGCAGTTGCGCAAGGAGAACAGCGAGATCGGGATGGAGCGTGATGTCCTCAAGCGTTCCGTGGTCCTCTGGGTGAAGGAGGCGACGAAGTGACGGTTGCGGGCTTCATCGCCGGCCAGCGGACCGAGCACCACGTCCCGCACGCCGTGTCTTGCCGAGCGCTCGGGGTGTCCGAGTCCTGGTTCTACAAGTGGTGCCGCCGTCCGTCGGAACCGACGAAACGCGAGGTCAGACGCGCGGCTTTGGCCGAGAGGGTCACCCACTTCTTCAACGCGTCGGGGAATACGTACGGTTCGCCGAGGATCACGCTGGACCTGTGGGCCGAGGGCTGGCAGGTCTCGGTGAACACTGTCGCCCAGGTGCTGGCCGAGCTCGGGCTCCAGGGCCGCAAACCCCCGCGCCGACGGAAGAACCTGACCCGTCAGGGCAAGCGGAAAGCAGCCCGTGACCTGGTGCTTCGTCGCTTCGACGCGATCGCCCCGGACGTGTTGTGGTGGGGCGATATGACGGAGATCGAAACGGGCGAGGGCAAGCTCTACCTCTCCTCCGTCCATGACGCGTTCTCGCGCCGGGTGCTCGGCTACGCGATGGGTGAGCGGCACGATGCAGCCCTGGTCAGCGTGTCGCTGCAGATGGCCGCCGCGACACGGGGTGGCGCCGTGGACGGCGTGATCTTCCACTCGGACCGCGGGTCGGAATACACCAGCGAGACGTACAACAGCCTGTGTGACCGGCTGGGTGTGGTGCAGTCCATGGGGCGCGTGGGCTCGGCCCTGGACAACGCGGCCGCCGAATCCTTCCACTCCTCGATCAAGGTCGAATACATCCACCGGCACCGCTTCGCCACCCGTGCCGGGGCCCGACTGAAGATCGCCACATGGATCACGGACTTCTTCAACACCCGCCGCAGGCACAGCGCCGCCGGCGGACTGCCCCCGGTGGAGTTCGAACGGACGATCACCGAAGCCCGGATGCGGGCGCACCAGGAAGACCGAGCAGCATAAGGAAGTCCTCCACGTTTCCAGGGGATTGACACCAGCCAAGGGGACGAATGTTGACGCACAGCGATACGCAGGCGATTACCGATAGCAGATCAACCCCAACGAACCTTCAACAAGCATGGATCAAACCTCTACAGAGCCTCTGACCTGCACTTATATCCATAACAATGCCGATGATTGAACCCTCACGCATACCGATGTATATTGCTTTTGCGATCTCTTAATATATCGCCATTCAGCTATCTATTAACATCCCCTTATAAATATCCTTAGCTGCAACTTGACCTATATCTATGGCTGCATCCTTATACCTATCCTCATGACTACCTTCATTCGCTCCTTGAATACTGCCTTCATCGCTTTCCTCATTGCTTACTTGAGTGCCACTCACCCATCGATCGAACTAGCCAACCTCGCCCACTCCGACTGAACTTCTTAAACTCCCAGCTACCTCCTGCCGGAGCTACACACCATCGATCCTTACTTGACTCCCGTCTTCCTTTCCTCCTGAAGAACCAACCTTCTAGTTATCGACATACGTTCCGTACGTTCGACCATCCGCACACGCCACCTCCAGCCATTACCTCCAAACTTGATGCCTACCGATAGGTCTCCCTAAGCAGGTCCCGATCCATCTATGCAACCGCCTTTATCTGCACTGACCGACATGCCGAACGCACTACTCAACGTCTTCCCGACATAGCGATCGACATTTTTCCCCCACAACTATCGTCCTCGACAAGGATCGGAGCACCCACCTCCCCACCTGCCGGTCTGCCGGTCTGCCGGTCTGCCGGTCTGCCGGTCTGCCGGTCTGCCGGTCTGCCTGAAGGCACTACGACCAACCGCCTTCCGTGTCCAAATGACCCGTCGAGTCTGCCCTCGACCGCCAACCAGCAGGTTCTTCGCACCGTCGCTCCGCCCCAACTCGTCACCGGTGTTCCACCGTTAATGCCTCTGCCTGTTCAGAGCGCCTTCGCCTCCGACAGATGCACCGTTTGGTCGATCAGCCCACCGCGGCTTCGATCCAGCCACGTCTTCGCCCTGCGCCTGCGCCAGGAGACTGATTTCGGATTTGTCAACCCAATGCCGCGTCGGAACCCCTCAAGCCACACTGAGGCTGTTAAAGTCACACCAGACATACCCCTGACAGGGGCATAGTTTGCCCCCCGTCGCCGAGGTGCAAGTAGCGTCCTTTCGCCCATACCGAGCGATGTCACGCGCTGACCAACCATGAGGTTGGCCGCTGGTAGGAAGAGAGTTGTCCGTGGAGAAGATCGCCGTTGCAAGCCAGAAGGGTGGCCCAGGCAAGACCACGACGACGGTCAACCTCGCTGCGGGGCTTGCTCTCGCGGGGTTCCGCGTCCTGGTGGCCGACATCGAGCCGCAGGCCCAAGCTGGCGTAGCCCTTGGAGTGCGGCTCAAGGGCGGGGACATCGCGAAGTCACTGGCCCTGCCTCTGCAGCAGCTCGCTCAAGGTGTCCCCTCGACTCTGCGCAGCATCATCATCGACCGCTCCGACCTTCTCCAGGCCCGCAAGGCGAAGGGCACCCTTCACCTTCTGGCGTCCGAGCAGGCCACGATGACTAACGCGCAGCACATTCTGCATGCGGCTGGTGTTGAGAAGGTGCACGTTCTCCGCGAGCTGCTGCAGGAGTTCGAGGACGAATACGATTTCGCCGTATTTGACACTCCGCCAGCCGTTCAATCTCTAAATGGCGTTGCTCTGGCTGCGAGCGACTACGCCCTCACTCTGTGCATGCCGAAGGGCGCCACCGTTGAGGGCGCTGTCACCATGCGTTCGACCATCAGGCACGTCAAGGACCGCACTCGTGGCCTTGCTGATCCCAAGTACCTCGGTGCAGTCCTCAACATGGCGAAGCCGATGGGAGATTGGAGCACGGAGGAGATCAATGTTCGTAACCAGATGGTCGACGCAAACCTCCTGCCTTTCGTAACCGAGATCCGCGAGGACTCCCGGATTTCCGGCAGCTACTCCAAGGGGTTGCCTGCGGTGCTGGGGTTCGCCCGGGCGGCTCCGGGAAAGCGCTACGCACAGTTTCTGCAGGAGGTGTTGGACAGGATGGACGCCCCTGAGGAGGGCTGGGAGATCGCTCAGAGCGCCGACGAGATGCTGGACGCTGCCGAAGCTGCCTCCGTGCCCGCGCAGCAAACCAAGGAGGCATCCAGTGTCTGAGGCAACCAGCCGGCGGGACACCGACCTCACCGGCGACTTCGCCTCACTTAGGCCCCGAAGGCCGAGAAGGCGGGGGAGTGCTGACCGTGCGGCAGCAGCCGCCGAGTTGCTGTCCAATGCCGATGAGGTCGCTGCCAGCTCGTTTCTCGGTCAAGGCGCTGGGACTCAATCCGGAGCATCCGTCGAGGTTCAAGCTGTTCCGGCCACACCCGCCGCCCCCACAGCGCCCTCCCCGCTCGCCGAGCCCAAGTTCGAGCCGGAGCCCGAACCGGCGACGGCAACACCCCCTAAGAAAAGGGGCGCTGCCAGGGAAGGAGCGGGAAGGAAGGTCGGCACTTCGCCTTCCAAGCGATCGACGCAGGCCCCGCCAGCACCGGAATACGGCCGCGTGCAGCGGGAAGTCTGGAAGAGCTTCATCAACTCAAGGGTTCACTCCCGCACGTGGGATAGCCATGGTGTGAACCTGATTCCAGACTTGTGGCGACTCCTAAAGTCGCGCGTCCAGGCGGATCGGAAGGCCACTGGACGTTCCGAACTTACGCTCGGCCACTACCTGGACGCTGCCCTGCGTACTGCGCCACTGGACCAGGACAAGCTCGTCAAGATGGCCGACGGGCTGCAGGTTGAGTTGGAGGGGCTTCCGAAGGGCAAGAAGAGCACGCTGAGTCTCAGCCCCGAGGCGATCAGCAACTTCGGCGAGATCCTGGAGTTGCTGGATGCGGCGGACTACAACCGTAAGGGCAAGGATGCGATCTGCGCCCTCGTCCTCCAATTGCTTCGCGACTTGAAGGACGAGGGTCCGATGCCCAAGCCACCCGCTAAGCCGCTCATGTAAGAGCGTTCTGCACACCGAGAGGGCGACCCAGCGAAGGTCGCCCTCTCGCGCACTCGCGACATGCCGGGGAAGAAGCGCGCCAGAAGCCATCATTCGGCACTTTTTTGGGCTTAGCGACACCTAATGGCTGCTGCCAACGGGCCATTCACCACGAGGTCGGTCCGCGCCCCAACCTCAATTCACGCGTGCACGCCTCGCCTCGAACGCAGTCCCGCGAGGCAGGGGGCATCTGCCGTCACACCCATTGTGAGCTGCGGATATGCCGATCTGTATGCCCTCTAGCGCTTCCTTATTGCTACCGATGTCTGCACCCTCAGCCATGCCTGTATTGCGATCGACACACCCACCTACAGCCTCTACCGTCCCCCTACTGTCGCATCCCTCACCGCGCAGACCTCGCTACGCATCTATGCCCCTGACAGGGGAATAAATCCACGAATTCAGGTATGCTGGCGCCGCCAGGTTGATCTTCTTTCGGGAGCATCGATGTCGTCAGGGCGCCTTAGCGCGAACGCTGTTGCCGTCGCCGCCGGCGTGGACAGCAATTGGGTCTACCGAGCGGTACAGAACGGCGTATTGCCGGAGCAGCACTTTGAGGCTGATGTGATCGTCATCAAGGTCTACCGACTCATCTCGCAGTTCGTGTGGCCCGACCGACCGCGCCAGCGCTCCAGGAAGCACGAGATCGACACCTGGCAGCTCTCCGCCTTGCACGCAGCCCGAGACGCCGTCACAGATCCCAAGACCACCCCTGAAACGACCCTTTGGATCATGCAGGACTCCGTGCGGGTTGCACACAGACGCACGGAACGAGCTGCTCTTGAGTCTGTTGCTGCTGATGGGCACGAACCGTCTTTGCTCGACGCTCAAGTCGCTCTACGCCTCCCAATCGGGCGCTGGATCGACGAGTTGCCATCGCTCCTCGCACGCATCCCAAAGCGCGAACCGCGCCGGAAGACGGCAGCCCGCACCAGCCGGACCCAGCCCCGTTCTGCGGCCTGACATCTGCTTCGGCAACTGCAGCAGGTAGACGCACTTGGCCCGGGACACAGCAATCCCGGGCCTGTTCTGTCGAGGAGGTGAACGCCACCCGCATCTGTAACTGAATGACGTCGCGCGACCGGCTTCCCTACCTCCCCAGGCGGTGTGCCGGTTGGCGATGGGTGTTGCCCTCGTACCTCCTCGACAGGAGCACATCATAGCTACCCGTCAGAGGGCTGGCTCAGTCATGCCTGATGGTGGTCTGAATCGTCAGCCGGCCCAGCAGACCCCAACGCGTCTCGGCTCGACGCATTCCGACGCGTTCGGCCGGGCCCGAGAGTTCTCGGTGGGGGAGTCCCTACAACTGACCCGTTCGATGCGCAGTGCGCTCTCCGCCGCCGTGCACGCACTTCTCAATGACCCGCGACTTGTTGGTGCCCTTGATGCGGTGCGCCTGGCCTCGGTGGTGCTGTTGGCCAAGGCGCCGGCGACTTCGTCTCGCGTACGCATCACGTACCAGGACCTGGCCGGCTGGCTGGGGTACTCCGTCTCCCACGTGGGGCACACGGTCATCCCCGCGTTGAAGAAGGCTGGTGCGGTCACCAGCAAGAAGGTCCGCGACCTGGTGACCCGGCACACCAAGGCCATCGAGCTCGACCTGCTTCCGCTGCGGGAAGCCCGCGCGGCGGGCACACCACACCCGATGGCTCTGCTCACCCAGCGCGATCTGGCGACGCTGCTGAGGATGTGCGAGGCGGTGACGTGTCCGGGCTGGGAGCCGGTGGACAAGCCGGCAACGCCCGCGGGGTTCATGGCTGTACGGCGGGGGTCCGATGCTGCAACGGACCGGCTGGCCATGGTCCTTCTCGTCCTCAACGCTCGCCCTGACGGGCGGGTCCGCATGGCGCCTGGACGCGTCGCGGAGGGCTTCGATCGAGCTGACGCGACGGTGGCGCGGCTGCTGGACTGTCCGATGAGTGCCGCGGTAGCGGTAGTTGACCGTCTGGCGGCGCTTGGTGTGGTCGAGTTCGGGTCAGTTGGTCGGGATCGGCTGCGCATTCCTGCTGTCGCCGCGTCGTACGCGCGAACCCGCACGATGTCGCCGGAGAAGCACGACGATGCGCCACCTGTCGAACCTCCTGTTGAACAGCAGGGCGGATGCCCGCGGTGCGCGCAGGATGGGGGCGCTGACAACGACGTGGAGCTGGTGCTGGCCGGTGAGGGGTGGGCCCAGGAGAGTTTCGATGAAGTCCTGGCTAGCGAACCGGAGAGTGCATTCAGGGATCAGGAACCTGTCGAGCCGTCATCTCCGCAGGGCAGGGCGGGTTTTGAGGGCGCGGGGACCGGTTCTCGTCCTGCCGAGCTCCACGCCCACCACGCACCGGTAGCTAATCTCTGTGGGTCTGGTGCGGGTGGTCATGATGGTTTTTCCGGCTCCGCCGTTTTGGGTTGCGACGACCAGCGGGGACGCGCGGGCGCGGGCGAGGTTCAACTCCAGGACTCCGCCTCCGGTGAAGGTGCTTGCGAAGCTGGGGGGCGCCCGCTGCGCGGGGAACAACCCAACAGTGATCCCTACGGCGGTAGGCAGCCCGCTTCACGTGAGGTGTTGGCGAGCTGGCTGCACGCGTCGGGTGGCCCTCCGAAGGTGTGGGCAACGGTGCCGCGAGAGCTGGAGCAGGTCCTTAGGCCCGCGGAGGCCGTCTGGGGCCGGTTGGATCGCCGTGGCGCCCGGCGGCGTGTTCTTCGCGCGATCCGCGTGGAACTCGCCCGGTTGAGCGGTACGTTCGGGCCCGAGCCAGCTGCGCAGCTCCTTGCGGAGCGGCTGCGCCGGCGGCTTCGCGAGCAGAGCACGACTCCGATCACTGACCCGGTGGGTTGGTTCGTCGGGCGGGGCCTTCCTCGCCGGTCAGAATGCTGCGACCAGCGGTGTGACGACGGACGGCGCATGGACACCCGAGCCCACTGTGATGCCTGCCGACTGCTCCACGCCGATCGCGTGGCGCTGCGGCACACCGTTGCCGCCGAACTGGCCAGCGAACCTCACCTACCGCCCCTGCGGTGGCAGCGCAAGGAACTCTTCGACGACCGGCTCCGCCAGGCGCACACCGCCCACGTCGAGCGTCGGATGGCCGAACTCGCCCACCAGGCCGCACAACGGGCTGCTCGGGAAGCCCGCGCAGCTGAAGAGTGGGCCCGAACCGAGGCGGCCGTGGCCGAACGGCGTGCACGGCCCTGCGCTGTGTGCGGGCGGACGGCATCAGACGGCCTGTGCCAACCCTGCGCGAACCTCCAGGCCGCCGACCGCGCAGTGGCCACCGCGGTGGACGTCGTCACGGCATGGACGGCTCCCGACGACCCCTCCGAATGGCCGGAGATCGCCACCTGGGTGGAGAGCGACATCCGCGCCGAGGTCGACCAGGCCGCGGCGGTGCAACAGCAGGCGCACGGCGCTACCGATGAAACGGTAACGCTGGCACAGAAGTTGACCGCTGAAGTGGCGGCAGTCGAGTACCGGAGCTCCGCCATCTCCGGGCTGTCCCGTAGCGCGGAGGCCGAAGCCGAAGCCAAGTCCGCCTTCGCGGCTCAGATGCGGCGCCGTCACCTGTGCGCCTCCGACGAGGACGCCCGAGCCAACGCCCACGCGGCTGCCCGAGCTGCACGACGGCGGACCGCCGAACACATGCTGGCGACCCGCCTGGCAGCGGTGCGCGATCAGCGTCGGGTTCCTTCCAGCCCGGAGGAGTCGGACCCGTACGTCTTGGCCACAGCCCGGCTCCGATCCCTGATCCAACCGACCTGCACTCTCGCTACGAGCGGCCGTTGATGAGCAGTGACCGACCAGATGGAGAACGCCGTGCCCCTCCTGGGCCGCTCCGGCCCCTCGTGGACCTTGAGGACGTACTCACCGCCTACCAGGACGTCCTGCACGTGATCGCGGGGCCGGCCACGTTTGCCTCGACGTGCGCGGCCGCCGGCATCGGCCCGGCTCCGCGGTCATCATCTTGGCGTGCACCTTCCCCGCCACCCCGCGGTTCCACCTCGGCGGCTCGTCCTCCTCGATGTCGACAATCGGAGCCGGCTCGACCGTTGACGCCAGCCCCGGTCCTTCGGCGTCACCGGCTCGTACGGCGTAGGTTGTCCGCGTCGACCACGGCCTCGCGATCCATCTCCCGGCCGACCGACCACCTGGGAACCTTGATGTCCACGGTCCCCGGCGGTGAGCACGAATACGCCGCACCGCGGCCGTACAGCTCGCGCTGCGTGTCGCAGTCGCGTTTGTAGTCGATCCAGCCCCGGGCACCGATGTCCCGCAGCTCCGTGAGGATCCGGCGCAGGTCGTCGAGATCGCGGTAGTCGCGTGTGTAGACGCAGGCCCTGCTGTGGTCCTTCAGCACCTTGGCCCCGATGCCGAGGTCCCCCTCAATCGTGGCGCTGCGGATTCGCTCCCACAGCTCCGGCGTGAGCTCCTTGGGCATCCACTTCCCGGTGACCTCGTTGCCGAACTCGTCGAAGTCCTCGTTGGCGTCGTCGGGCGCGCGGACGCGGTCGATCCATCCCAAGCTGTTCAGCTCCTCCAAGCCGGCTCGGACGGCGGGCGGGTCAGCGGTCACGGTGCCTCATTGAGCTTCTTCAGCCCGGCCACTGATCGGGTGACGAAGCGAAACCCGTAACAGGCGAGGCCCTCGGACTGTTGAGCGAGATGTCTCACGTCTCAACTCGTCAGTCAGAGGGCCTCGTTGGTTACCTATCCTTGCGTACTGGACCTACTGCACGCACTCGTGGAGTGGGTCACCATGCTCATCGTCACCCAGGAGGGTGACCGCCACTGCAAGCTTCGTCCGTCAGGACGAGCCCTGGTAGCGCTGGTCTACCTGCGCGAGCACACCACCCTCGCCAAGATCGCCGCAGGCTTCCAGATCAGCGAAGCCACCGCCCACGCCTACGTACACAGTGTGACGGAGCTCCTCGCCACCAAGGCTCCGTCCCTGACCCGAGCGCTTCGCAAAGCCAAGCCCGAGTACGTCCTGGTGGACGGCACGATCGCCGAATGCAACCGCGTCGGAGATAGCCGAGCAGACTACTCCGGCAAGGCCAGACGCCACGGAGTGAACATCCAAGCCGTCACCGATCCAACCGGCGAGGTGCTCTGGTACTCGCCCGCACTGCCCGGCCGAACAGTGGACATCACCGCGGCGCGGACCCACCACATCATCACAGTGTGTCAGCGATTGAAGATCCCGACCTTGGCGGACAAGGCATACGTAGGAGCCGGCGGAACCGTATACACACCGTTCAAACAGCACAGCGGCCGCGAGTTGACAGTGAGCCCTTTCCAACCTGACGTTCCGGTCCGGCAGTTGGGCTGACAACATGGTGAGGCCCCTGGTAGATGGGTTTTCGACCAAGAGAACCGGCTCCGCCAGAGGCTTCACGTGCTTGTTTACCCGTCGGGCGTCGACGTGTCCAGCTCTGCCCTGCGCTTCCTCACCCAGCAGTTGCGACGGCATCGCCACGAAATCGGCTCGCGTTGGCGGCGCCTGAGCGCTGGCCGCCAGGCCCTGCTCACTCTCGCCCACCTGAAAGTGGGCCACACGTATGCCCAGCTCGCGGCAGGGTTCGGCGTCGGAACCACGACGGCCTACCGCGCTACGTCACCGAGACTGTCGAGCTCCTGACCATCCTCGCCCCCAGCCTTCACCGACGCGGTGCGCACCGCGTCGGTGAAGGCATATCTGATCCTGGACGGCACGCTCCTGCCGATCGACCGCATTGCCGCGGACCGCCCGTTCTACTCCGGCAAGCACAAGAAACACGGGATGAACGTGCAGGTCCTCGCTGACCCCTTCGGTCGGCTGCTGTGGGCCTCACCCGCGCTGCCTGGCGCTGTCCACGATGTCCGCGCAGCCCGTGAACACGGCATCGTCGACGCCTTGGCCGAGGTCGGGATCAAGTGCTTGGCAGACAAAGGCTACCGGGGTGCCGGCGGCACCATCCGCATCCCGTACTGGGGCCGATGGGAGACCCTTTCCGCAGGCCAGAAGGCGGTGAACCGGTCCCACGCGAAGATCCGAGCGCTCGTCGAGCAGGCCATCGCAACCCTCAAGACCTGGCGCCTTCTTCGCAAACTGCGGTGCTCGACCACTCGGATCACCAAACTCGTCCAGACCGTCCTCACCCTCCAATTGACCAGCCCAGAGTGAGGATGGAAAACGCTCAGTGATGGGACCTTTGGCCGGGCTCCTATGAAGTCACAGACGCCCGACCGGCCACGTGCGCAGCAGCATCGCCCGGCGGGCCCGACGGTTCCAGCAAAGGACAGCCGAAGCGTCAGTCAGACGGAGAGTCAGACCTCCGGGCGATGCCATCTACATCCTCACTGTCAGACGGCACAACGTCACTTGGCGAACCGTCCGGGCCGCCCTTGACGGCCTCGAACCCCGTCCCCGCAAACCTCAGCCCCGTCGACCGACCGTCATCGATCCCGTCCAACACCTCATCGACTCCATGATCGAATCCGGTCACAGCCGCCCCAGAGACATCTGGGTGAAGCTCATGGATGAGCACGAGACCTCGATCTCATACGGCACTATCAGGCTCTACGTCCAGAACCGGGCGCCTCGATGCCCACACTGCGGGGCTTCCTTGCCAACCAACAAAGTCCGCCCAGGCCACGAACCCGCAGTCGACTAACTTCATTGTCGAAGGTCAGCGGTGCAGGTCAGCGACCGCGAATTCTTGTGTCCGCCAGTGCACGGGTTCTGCTGACCGCCACCGGGGGCCAATTCGTGGCCATTGACACCGGACGCAACCTGCGCTGGATCGCCCAAGTCCGAGCAGCCGACCTGCCCCATTGAGGTTCCCCCGAGATGCGGAAGATGGTGACAGAGGGTCAGATGGTTCTCATGAGAGGAACATCGACCATGGCTGCCCCCAGGAAGTACTCGCTGGAGTTGCGCGAGCGTGCGGTGCGGATGTACCGGACCTCCGACCCGAAGCCCCAGATCAAGCGACTGGCTATCGAGCTCGGCGTGCATCCCGAGGCCCTGCGCGGCTGGATCCGGCAGGCCGAGGCCGATGCCGGCGAGCGGGACGACCGGCTGACCAGCGACGAACGCGTCGAACTCGCCGCGCTTCGCAAGGAGAACGCCCAGCTCAAGCGCGCGAACGAAGTTCTGCGGACGGCCTCGGCTTTTTTCGCGGCGCAACTCGACCCGACCCGGCCCAGGTGACGGGGCTCCTCGACGAGCACCCTGACCTGGGAGTCGAGTGCGTCCTGCGGGAACTGCACATCGCCTCCTCCACCTACTACCGCTGGCGCCGCGCCGAGAAGCAGCCGTGCGAGCGGCGGCGTCGCGACGTCGAGCTGACCGAGCGGATCAAGGAGATCCACACCGAGTCCGGCGGGATCTACGGCTCTCCGCGCGTGCATGCCGTGCTGAAACGCGAGGGCACACGCGTGGGCCGCAAGCGGGTCGAGCGCCTGATGCGCGAGGCCGACCTGGCGGGCATCAGCCCGCGCCGCACAGGCTTCACGCGCCGGGATCCGAAGGCCACACTCGCCCCGGACCTGGTCAACCGGGACTTCACCGCACCGGCGCCGAACCGGCTGTGGGTCACCGACCTGACGATGATCTCGACCGGCGAGGGCCCGCTGTGGCTGTCGGCGATCCGGGACGCGTTCTCCCGCCGGGTGGTGGCCTGGGAGACCTCCGCCCGCGCGGACGCCGACCTGGTCCTGACCACGCTGGAGTACGCCCTCGCGTCCCGCGAGGTCGAGCCCGGCAAGCTCATCCACCATGCCGACCACGGCTGTCAGTACACATCCATCAAGCTCACAACTCGCCTGCTGCGGGCAGGAGTTGACGCGTCCATGGGCTCCGTCGGGGACAGCCACGACAACGCCCTCGCGGAGAACCTGTGGATGCTGATCAAGACCGAGTGCGTGCGCGGCCGCGTCTTCGCCACACGTGCCGAGGCGAACCTCGCGCTCTTCGAGTACACAGACGGCTTCTATAACTCCCGCCGCACCCAGGAACGACTCGGCTTCCTCAGCCCGATCGAATTCGAGGAGAAGTACTACGCCGAGCAGGCAACGGCCGAACGAGCGAACCTGAAACCCCGTCAACCCCTCCTGACCAGCTGATCAGCGCCTCCCGAACGACGGGGGAACCTCAGTACTAGGAGTCCGGGAAAGCCGGTCACATGGGGAAGGGCGACAGCGTGATGGCAGCAGGACTGCTGTCGGGGAGGAACGTTGTTGAATAACGACGCGCCGTCGACAACTTGGCCGGGGAGTATGACGGCCGAGCGGCGGGTACTCGATCACCAGATCAAGCTGCACCGATGGGCAAGGAATGAACCGGACCGCCGGTTCGATGATGTATTCAACTTGATCTGCGACCGGGCCACTTTGGTAGTGGCCTGGGAGCGGGTGGCTGGCAACCGGGGTGCCAGGACAGCAGGCGTGGACGCGGTCACCCGCTACCACGTCGAAGAACGCCAGGGAGTTATTCCGTTCCTGGAGGAGCTTCGCTCCTCACTAAAGGACGGCTCCTTCACCGCATTGCCGGTCAAGCAGGCAGTGATTCCCAAGAAGAACGGCAAAGTCCGTTACCTGGGTATCCCGACCCTGCGTGATCGTGTCGCGCAGATGGCGCTCAAGCTGATTCTGGAGCCGATCTTCGAGGTCGATTTCTACCCGTCCAGTTACGGGTATCGGCCTGGTCGTCGAGCTCAGGATGCCATCGCCGAGATTCACCACTTCACCTGCAAGCCGTCGACCTACGAGTGGGTCATCGAGGGCGACATCAAGGCTTGCTTCGACAACGTCGACCATCACGCCCTGATGGACCTGGTGGCCGAGCGCGTCAAGGACCGCAAGGTCCTGCGGCTGGTCAGCGCATTTCTGCGGGCTGGGGTTGTCGAGATGCACGGCGGATTCGCGGAGACCCTCACGGGCACTCCGCAAGGAGGAGTCGCCTCCCCGCTGCTGGCCAACATCTATCTCTCGGTCCTGGACCGGCATTTCTCGCGGATCTGGGACACGGAGATGACCCCGCCCTGGCGTCGGCAATACTGGCGCCGGATGGGGCGGCCGAACTTCCGGCTCGTGCGTTACGCCGACGACTTCATCGTGCTCGTGCACGGGACGAGGTCAGAGGCCGAAGCGCTTAAAGCGGAGATCGGCGAGCTGCTGGCCAGAAGGCTGAAGATGACTCTCTCGGTCGAGAAGACCCACATCACCCACATCGGCGACGGATTCGTTTTCCTCGGATTCCACATCCAGCGGAGAGCCTGGGGTGACGGTCGTCGTGTCGTGCTCACCATTCCGTCCAAGCAAGCCTTGGCGTCGGTGATGCACAAGATCAAGAAACTGACGGGGCGGAGCACGACATCGCTCTCGTTGGAGGAGGTGTTGCGGACGGTCAACCCGGTCCTTCGGGGATGGGCTGCCTATTTCCGCTACGGCGCATCCAAGAAGACGTTCTCATACCTCGGCTGGTACGCGTGGTGGAGACTGATCCATTGGATTCGCTACAAGCATCCCCATGTGACCTGGAAACAGTTGCGCCGCCGCTACTACGGGGCGGACCGCATCGCTGAGGGCGGGCTCGTCCTCTACAACCCGGCGAAGATGCGGGTCGAGCGTTACCGCTTCCGCGGAGCGAAGATCAGCACGCGCCACAACATCGACGAGGTCAATCCGGACGGGGCGCGTTCCGCCGGACCAGCCACGACGATGTGGCCTTCGTCGGCCAGGTCAGCGAATACCTCGCCTGACTCATCGGATCACGTGGAGAGCCGGATGCTCGGCCAACGGGCACGTCCGGTTCGGCGGGCGGGGATGGGAAAACCGACACCGGGAACGGTGCACGGCGTCCCGTCCCCGACCCAACACATCCCCTTCGAATCGGAGTAACTGGATAGGTCCTGGGCGTCGTTGATCTCCGGGTGGCTTGCGGGTCCGGGCGTCAGGGTGTGGCGGGTGTCCAGGGGCTGCCGCGCATGGCGGTGATGAGGACGTCGAGGGTTCTCTGGCCGTGGCGGTGGGCGGTGGCGAGGTAGGTTCGGATCGTCGCGAAGTCGCGGGCTCCTCGCAGGGTGCGGAGGCAACCGGAGACCTTGATCCTGAGTTCCGCCATGTGGATGGTCTGTTCGGCGGGGTTGTTGTCGAAGGGCAGGGCCGGGTCGTGTGTCCAGCGCAGGTAGTCGTCCCAGCGGCGGTGCAGGCGCTTGAAGAGGGCGTGGTGCTTGGCCTCGGCCTTCGAAGCGCCGCGCCACCGCCAACTCCGCCCGCAGCTCTACCACCAGGGCGGCGAGCTCCTCATACGACAGCAAGCGGTCATCGACAGGTACAACCCCCAGACAACATCAAACCCGGCATCAAGATCAAACCGAGCACCGACGACCCATCCAGTTACCTGCTCCATTCTGGTTACATGTCTCACTATCCAAGTAGCAACTGAGGGAATTTCTCCTCTTATCGGATGATTCAACCTGCAATTTCACCTAAGACTGGGCAAGCTGACCGTCGTAGAGCAGACCAAAAACTGTCACATGGGAGACGATCCATGCGTTCATTGATCAGTGCTGTTATTTTGGGTGTTTGTGTTCTGACTTCCGGGGCTATTGCTGTGCCAGCTGTCGCGGCGCCCCACGCGAGCGAGCTCACCAGCGCCATCAGGTCCATGACCATGGGATGCCGTCCCAATGCGTGCGACCGTGACTTCGGGCACGGGCGAGACAACGACCATGACTACGGGAGCGTCCCGGACAACGACCGTGACTACGGGAGCGTCCCGGACAACGACCGTGACTACGGGAGCGTCCCGGACAACGACCGTGACTTCGGGCACGGGCGAGACAACGTGCACGCGAAGAACGGACATGGCGGCATGGGATTTAATCAAAAACAGACGGTCGTAGTAGTGAAGAACCGCGACCACAAGCCCTGTAAGTGCGTCCTTCGGTAGGTGATGCGATGGTGCGGGCATGGCTCCCGATCACGGAGGCGTTGATGCTTCGTGATCGTCGGGGCTGTGCCCGCAAGCGCCATTGACTGAACCTCTTTCTGGAGTTGCCCCGGTCTGGCAGACACAAGGGGCGCGGGGTGCGAACGGGCGGATGGTCTTGCTCGGCGGCGTCAGGCCGCTGCGACCTGGAGCGCAGCGACGTAGGGCCAGACGCGGTCGGTCTCGCTCTGGCCGACGATGATGCTGCCGCTCTCGATCCACGCGTGTGCGCCCTGCGAGGCGCCAATTCGGCACTTTGACATGATGATGCAGTCATGGTGTTGTTGAGTCATGTTGTACGAGACTCCGGCGCTGGACGCCGACGACCACCGCGTCCTGACGGAGATCGAGGAGATGCGGCACACGCTGCGGCATCAGCTGCGTACGCAGCCGCGGTGGTCGGGGCAACTGCGGCGAAACCTGACGGCGCGGGCGATCGCGGGATCGAACACGATCGAGGGCTACGCCGCGACCGTGGACGACGTCGAGGCGCTGATGGCCGGCGAGGAGCCACTGGAAACCGCTGACCGCACCCGGGTGGAGCTGGAGGGCTACCAGCGGGCGATGACCTTCATCCAGACTCTGGCCGATGCCGGGCCGGACTTCCGGTATGACGCGGGCCTGCTGGGCGGCCTGCACTTCATGCTCCAGGGACACCACCTGGACAAGCGCCCGGGCCGCTGGCGGGATGGACCGGTCTATGTCACCAGCCCCGACGACCCGCTCGTGCCCGCCTACACCGCCCCCGACTCCGAACACGTTCCGGGGTTGATGGCGGAGCTGATCGACTGGCTCAACGACGGCGACCTGAACGCGCCCGTGCATATGCGGGCGTCGATGGCGCACCTGAACCTGGTCAACGTCCACCCGTGGAAGGAGGGGAACGGGCGCATGTCCCGCGCCGTGTCCACGCTGGTCTTCGCCCGTGAGGCCGAGCAGATGCTGCCGCCGGAATTCTCCAGCATCGAGGAGTGGCTGGGCCGCGGGCAGAACACCTACGCCTACTACCAAGTCCTCCAGCAGGTCGGCGGCCCGCGCTGGAGTCCCGAGCGCGACACGCATCCGTGGATCCGGTTCTGCCTCGGCGCCCACCACCGCCAAGCCCAGCAGGCCCAGCGCCGCACCGACCTGCTCGCCCGCGCCTGGATCCACCTGGGCGAGACCGCCACCGCCGACGGCTTGGACGAACGCGTCGTCTACGCCCTGCTGCCTGCCTTCTGGGGCTCGAAGGTCCGCCGCACCGTCTACCAGCAGGACGCCGACCTCTCCGACCAGCAGGCCATCCGCGACATCCGCGACCTGGTCCGCATCGGCTGGCTGACCCCGCACGGCCAGGCCCGCGCCCGCCACTACGGCCCCGGCCCGCGCCTGGAAGCAGCCCAGCAGGCGGTCCGCCAGTCCCTGGAGCCGTTCGCCGACCCCTACCAGCGCAACTGACTGAGGTTCCCCCGAGATGCGGAGGATGGTGACAGAGGGTCAGATGGTTCTCATGAGAGGAACATCGACCATGGCTGCCCCCAGGAAGTACTCGCTGGAGTTGCGCGAGCGTGCGGTGCGGATGTACCGGACCTCCGACCCGAAGCCCCAGATCAAGCGACTGGCTATCGAGCTCGGCGTGCATCCCGAGGCCCTGCGCGGCTGGATCCGGCAGGCCGAGGCCGATGCCGGCGAGCGGGACGACCGGCTGACCAGCGACGAACGCGTCGAACTCGCCGCGCTTCGCAAGGAGAACGCCCAGCTCAAGCGCGCGAACGAAGTTCTGCGGACGGCCTCGGCTTTTTTCGCGGCGCAACTCGACCCGACCCGGCCCAGGTGACGGGGCTCCTCGACGAGCACCCTGACCTGGGAGTCGAGTGCGTCCTGCGGGAACTGCACATCGCCTCCTCCACCTACTACCGCTGGCGCCGCGCCGAGAAGCAGCCGTGCGAGCGGCGGCGTCGCGACGTCGAGCTGACCGAGCGGATCAAGGAGATCCACACCGAGTCCGGCGGGATCTACGGCTCTCCGCGCGTGCATGCCGTGCTGAAACGCGAGGGCACACGCGTGGGCCGCAAGCGGGTCGAGCGCCTGATGCGCGAGGCCGACCTGGCGGGCATCAGCCCGCGCCGCACAGGCTTCACGCGCCGGGATCCGAAGGCCACACTCGCCCCGGACCTGGTCAACCGGGACTTCACCGCACCGGCGCCGAACCGGCTGTGGGTCACCGACCTGACGATGATCTCGACCGGCGAGGGCCCGCTGTGGCTGTCGGCGATCCGGGACGCGTTCTCCCGCCGGGTGGTGGCCTGGGAGACCTCCGCCCGCGCGGACGCCGACCTGGTCCTGACCACGCTGGAGTACGCCCTCGCGTCCCGCGAGGTCGAGCCCGGCAAGCTCATCCACCATGCCGACCACGGCTGTCAGTACACATCCATCAAGCTCACAACTCGCCTGCTGCGGGCAGGAGTTGACGCGTCCATGGGCTCCGTCGGGGACAGCCACGACAACGCCCTCGCGGAGAACCTGTGGATGCTGATCAAGACCGAGTGCGTGCGCGGCCGCGTCTTCGCCACACGTGCCGAGGCGAACCTCGCGCTCTTCGAGTACACAGACGGCTTCTATAACTCCCGCCGCACCCAGGAACGACTCGGCTTCCCCAGCCCGATCGAATTCGAGGAGAAGTACTACGCCGAGCAGGCAACGGCCGAACGAGCGAACCTGAAACCCCGTCAACCCCTCCTGACCAGCTGATCAGCGCCTCCCGAACGACGGGGGAACCTCAGTACTAGGAGCCGGGTGAGGGCGGTGTGGCGGCCTGGGCCGGTGGGCCAGGTGTAGTGCAGGTCCAGGCGACGGTGCCGGACGGACAGCTCTACGTGTTCGACGGTGGGGGTGGCGGCCGCGGGCAGGTGCAGTGACAGGGTGCGGGTGTAGACGTCCGGCTGGTAGGTGGGGACGAGCCAGCCGCCGAGTGCGAGCAGGTACCACAGGAAGTTGGCGATCTCACCGGCCAGGATGTTTCGCCCGGCATGCTCGAAGTCGAGCCAACACGCGCCTGCGGCGCTGTCGGCGATGTTGGGCTCAGTCGGGTCGCCCTGGGTGAGGGCGGAGACCCACTGAGCGTTTTCCATCCTCACTCTGGGCTGGTCAATTGGAGGGTGAGGACGGTCTGGACGAGTTTGGTGATCCGAGTGGTCGAGCACCGCAGTTTGCGAAGAAGGCGCCAGGTCTTGAGGGTTGCGATGGCCTGCTCGACGAGCGCTCGGATCTTCGCGTGGGACCGGTTCACCGCCTTCTGGCCTGCGGAAAGGGTCTCCCATCGGCCCCAGTACGGGATGCGGATGGTGCCGCCGGCACCCCGGTAGCCTTTGTCTGCCAAGCACTTGATCCCGACCTCGGCCAAGGCGTCGACGATGCCGTGTTCACGGGCTGCGCGGACATCGTGGACAGCGCCAGGCAGCGCGGGTGAGGCCCACAGCAGCCGACCGAAGGGGTCAGCGAGGACCTGCACGTTCATCCCGTGTTTCTTGTGCTTGCCGGAGTAGAACGGGCGGTCCGCGGCAATGCGGTCGATCGGCAGGAGCGTGCCGTCCAGGATCAGATATGCCTTCACCGACGCGGTGCGCACCGCGTCGGTGAAGGCTGGGGGCGAGGATGGTCAGGAGCTCGACAGTCTCGGTGACGTAGCGCGGTAGGCCGTCGTGGTTCCGACGCCGAACCCTGCCGCGAGCTGGGCATACGTGTGGCCCACTTTCAGGTGGGCGAGAGTGAGCAGGGCCTGGCGGCCAGCGCTCAGGCGCCGCCAACGCGAGCCGATTTCGTGGCGATGCCGTCGCAACTGCTGGGTGAGGAAGCGCAGGGCAGAGCTGGACACGTCGACGCCCGACGGGTAAACAAGCACGTGAAGCCTCTGGCGGAGCCGGTTCTCTTGGTCGAAAACCCATCTACCAGGGGCCTCACCATGTTGTCAGCCCAACTGCCGGACCGGAACGTCAGGTTGGAAAGGGCTTAGTGCACCGAAACCCTCAACACCCGGACCAGGAAGGCCATTTGGCTCGAAGAATCGCCGCCTGACCGCCCGGCATGACGTGGGCAGAGTCCTCGCCACCGGCGAGGCGTTCAGCCGCCCCGCCCACCACAAAGTCGGTACGAAACCGCGTCGAACTGGATAAACGACAAGCTCAGGTGAAGCGGTTCAGGATGCAGTCGTCTACTGCTGGTCCAGAACGGCCTTCATGACCGCCTTGGCGATCGGCGCACCCAGCCGCCCGCCCGCGATGTCCGAGCGGGAGATGTTTATGTCCTTGGGGTCGACGAGAACGGCGACGGCAACCGGGGAGGACCCGTCCTTGAGCTTGGCGTAGGAGACGAACCAGGCGTAGGGAAGCTCGTCGCGGACGTCGGCACCGTGCTGGGCGGTGCCCGGCTTGCCGCCGACCGTGACGCCGTCGATGCGCACCTTGTCCCCGGTGCCGTCGGTCACCGTGTACTCCATCATCTCCTGCACCTTCTTCGCGGTGTTCTCGGAGACGGCCTGGTTCAGCACCTCGGGCTCGGTCTTCTCGATGGTGGACAGGTCGGCGCCGCGCAGTTCCTCGACCATGTACGGCTTCATTACCTTGCCGTTGTTGGCCAGTCCTGCGGTGACCATGGCCATCTGGAGCGGTGTACTGGCCAGGCTGCCCTGTCCCATGCCGGTCAGCGCGGTCTGCGACTTGTCCAGCTTGTCGGGGTAGGCACCGGCGACGGCGCGCACGGGCGTAAACTGCTCCTTGTTGAAGCCGAACTTCTCGGCCGTCTCCCGCATCTTGTCCCTGCCTGTCTTGAGCGCTGCGTCGAGGAAGACGTTGTTGCACGACCACTGCATGCCGATTTTCATCGAGACGCGGTCACACTGGGCGTCGGGGACAACGCTGCCAACCTTCGTCGTGCTGAGCGGAAGCTGGTAGGGGGACGGTGCTCCGGAGGAGGCGTTGATGTCGGTGACGGCACCGCTCTCGAGCGCGGCTGCCGCTGTGAGGATCTTGAAGGTGGATCCGGGCGGGTAGGTCTCGCGGATGGCGCGGTTGCTCAGCGGCTTGTTCTTGTCCTTGTCCAGCTTCTGGAACCTCTCTCCTTCCTTGGCGGAGATGCCAGCGAAGGCGGAAGGGTCGTAGGATGGCGTGCTCGCCATGGCGAGGATCCTGCCGGTGCGCGGGTCCAGGGCGACCACGGCGCCCTGGGCGTTCAGATCCGTCAGCCCCTTGTAGGCGGCCTTCTGCGCCGCCGGGTCGATCGTGGTGACGACGTCGCCGCCCCGGGGCTTCCTACCGGTCAGCGCGTCCAGCGGCCCGGTGTACAGTCGGTCGTCCTTGCCGCTCAACAGGTCACTGTAAACGCCTTCCAGGAAGGTCGCGCCTTGCGCCTGGGAGAAGTAGCCCGTGATCGGCGCGTACACCGGGCCGTCCTTGAAGACCCGCTTGTACAGGAAGTCCGAGCCGGGCGTCGCCTCAGAACCGGTGATGGCCTCCCCTCCGACAATGATGTCGCCGCGAGGCTGGGAGAACGCCTCGATCTGCACCCGCCGGTTGTGCGGATCGTCGGCCAGGGTGCCGCCTTTGACGAACTGCACCCAAGTGGCCCGGAGGAAGAGTGCCATCACCATGACCCCGCAGAAGACGGCTACGTGTTTGATCGGTCTGTTCATCGTTGTCCCGTCGAGGTCGTGCGGTGGGTACGGTCGAGGTGGGCCCGCGCGGTACGGGACAAGTGTCGGGGTGCCATGACGGATCGGCGGGCACGTCGGAGAGGCTGCGGACGATGGGCCCTGCCGTAGCGCCACCGGTCTTCCCTTGCTCGACGACGCACGCGATGGCGACGTTGTCGCGACGAGCCACGATCCAGCTGTTGTTGGGAGCGTCCTCGGTGACCTCAGCGGTGCCGGTCTTTGCTCCGAAGCCACCGGGCAGGCCGTCCGGGACCTTCGCCCGTGCCGTCGGTGACCGTGGCGCGCATCATCTCCTTCAGCCGGTCGACCGCGTTCTGCGGGAGCTTGGACGTCGGCGTGTCCTTGTTCCCGCGCGTGATCGTGGGCTGGCGGAACGTGCCCTAGGCCCTAGGCCGCAGTGGCCGTGGCGGATGCAATGATCAGTGAGTTGGTCAGCACCCGGCCCTGCCCGATCATCGAGGCCGCCTTCTCCATCTCGTCGCGCGGTGCTGAAACGGTGGCAACCCTCTGGTTGCCTTCACGTTTTTTCAAGGGATTGCCACCTTCGGTTGAGTACGACACGAACTGGCCAGGTTGGTCAGTAAAATCTCCGGAAAGCGGATGTTCTCTGACTGAGACTGGACTACATGACCAGCTCGCCGACAGTATGAAAGTGAAGCATTGACGTCACGCAGCAGCTATAGGCTTAGGTTGACTGTTAAATTCAGGAGTCGACAGGGTACTGATCTTTGACGGCGCGTTTGATGATCTGGCCTTGTTCGGCATACCGTGTGTATGGGGATTCTAACTCGCAGGCGGTTGGGGGCAGTTGAGGTCGAGCGGCGGCGTATGCGGGCAGCTGATTTATTCGAACAAGGGATACGGCAGAGCGGGGTCGCGGGCATGCTCGGGGTGACGCCGCAGGCGGTCAGCCTGTGGCGTCGGGTCTGGGCCGAGGGCGGTCGGGAGGCTCTGCTGTCGAAGGGTCGGGCGGCAGCTCGTACTTGAGCGCCGGGCAGGAAGCGGAGCTGGAGGACTTGCTGCGGGCTGGTCCGATGGCGCACGGCTGGGAGGACCAGCGGTGGACGCTGGCGCGGATCGGCCGGCTGATCGAGGAGCGGTTCCACGTCACGTATGAGTTCCCTGTCAAGTCAGCGTGTTGAGATCTTGGAGGCCCCGGAGGGGCCGGATGCTGGGTTGGGCGGGGGCGCCGGAGGCGCTCCCGCCCGGAGATCTCTGAGTCGCGCTGTCACTCGTCCGGGTGGGGTCGTCGCCTGCCGCGGAGCGGGACGACATTCGGGTCTGGCTGGGCGAGTGCTTCTCTCAGTTGCTGGTTCTCCAAGGTGACCTGGTTGAGGGCCCGGATGAGGGCAGGGACGTCTGCTCGGAGCTGATCGAGTTCCTTGTTCTTGTTAGCGATCGTCGTTTTGAGCTTCACGATGTTCCGCCGGAGACGGACTTCGACGTCCAGAGCCGCCCCTCGTTCTTTGAGCCGTTCGTAGAATTCCTTCTTCAGGTCGAGATGCCGCTGGGTCAGGGCATTTCTTGGAACACCGGCTTCCTGGGCCAGCGCAACGATCGTGAGGGCGCCGTTCGAGGACTCCGGGGTGCCGTTCAAGATCCGGTCCATCGCCTTGCGGATGCGCTCGCGCTCGTCGAGGGCGGGGGCCATGCAGCAGTCTCCTGGAGTGTGATCCGGGTGCGGTCGGTGGTGATCGGCGATGGCGCGGAGGATGTTGGCGTTGGTCCGCAGCCTGTCCCCGACCGGTTGCGGGGTAACGGGGGCACGTTTGTCGATGATGTCCGCGCGCTGGCGAAGCCGGGCCGCGTGCTGGTCGGTGCGGACGACGTTGCCGCAGCCGGGAACGCAGTGGTCCAGGCTCGGGGTGTCCTTGACCTCGTCGCGGTGGCAGAGGGCCTGTTCGCGCCGGTAGTGGCATAGCACGAGGGCCTGGGGATTGTCGTAGATCATCGCGTCCTCGTTCGCCAGGAGGCGGCGGGCGGTGGTCGCGGTGATGGCGGTTCCGGTGAACAGGGCGGCACTGGTGGCGGTGGTGATGGCGCGTCGGGCGGCGGGCCCGGAGACGCCTTCGCCCGCTTCGAGGCTTTCATGGAGCTCGGAGACGGTGTCGGCAACGGCGAGGACGGTCTCCATGTCGATGAGTTCGTGGATGCCGTCGCGGCTGCGGGAGGCGTACCCCTCGGAGACGAAGGTCGTCCGCAAGTGCCCGTACTGGATGGCGAGAGCGACGAGATCGTTAGGCCGCCGGGCGATATGCCAGGCCAATGACCTGCGAAATCGCTCAGTTCCGACGTTGCCGTGAGGGTCGGGAGGGATGATCTCTCCGGTGATTCCCTGGGCCTCGGCCTCGGTGTTCGACCATGCGATGAAGTCCTCGATCCGGGTCCGGATGGCACTGTTCTTGAGGGAGCCCGTGTCGGTTCGCTGGCATTGGTCGTGTGCGTCGTGGTCAAGCAGGAGGTGTCCGGCGGGGACCATCCGTTCCAGAACACGTATGGAGCGGACGACGGGAGTGATGGCCACCCAGGGGACGTCGCGTTCAGCGCCAGAGGCCGCGTAGTTGCCGTCCTCGTCGGTCGCGGTCTTGTATTCATGACCGCGGATAAGGTGCCGGCCGACGGTCCCGTCCGGGCCCGGGACGGGGTCCGGGCAGCAGCCGGAGCGGAGGCCGAGAATTTCATCGGGGCGCATTCCGGTCAAAAAGGCCAAAACGATGAACGCGGCTGTTCCGAGATGCCGGCGGAGGCTCGCGACTTCGTTGAAGTCGATCTTCTCGCGCCATGGCTGCCCATCGACCAGACCGGTCACCGAAACATCCAGGGGGCAGGGGCCTGGCCGCAGGCCGACTGTGGCGACCAGGTCGTGCCGCTGGACGGCCCATTCGAGATCGCGCCGGGAGGCTCCGGTGACGCCGCTGATGTACTGCCGGGCCAGACTCGGCTTCCCCTGGTTCATCGAGCTCGGCAAGGGAGAGTGATCGTTCAGGAGCGGGGTCAGGTGGGCCATGAGGGCGTCCCGTCCGGCCGGGGTGGTCGGGTTGGTGCGGGCGGCTTCGACGAGTCGTTGGCTCTCGTCCCAGGCTCCGAGGATGTCGTCGGCGAAGTCGTCGATCATGCGGATCGCCCGGACGAGCAGAGGCCCCATGGTCTGTTCGGCCAGGGGCTCGTTGTCGTTCTCCCCGCCGGTGGTGGAGGTCGCGGACGGCAGGTAGTCGTCCGCCCCGAGCTCGTCCCAAGGTGGCCGGGCGATGCCGGTGGGCCGGGCGGAGAGCTGGTCGAAGGCCCACAACCGCGTCAGGGCTGCGAGCCACTTCTTCACGTACTCACGGCCGGTGTACTTGTCGCGCAGGTGCATGCCGTACTCGTGCAAGACCGCGACGTCGCAGTCCGCGAGGGTGGTGATGCCTTGCTTGGTCAGCCATGTCGCGAAGTGCGACCACCATCTCACCGTGTCGACGGTGCCGACCGGGCTGAGTCGGGACCGCAGGCGGTTGCCGCGGGCCTTGAGATGAGTGGGCCGCAGCTGCCCGTTGATCATGTTCCAGGCGATCAGCCGCACTTCGTCCTGGAAGACGACCGGGCAGTTCCGCCAGTGGACTGCGAGTTTGCTCGCGCTGGGCTTGTCGGTGAGCGGAGCCATCAGCCAGACCGGGTCCGCGTAAGCGCTGTTGAGGTGTGCGTGGGCGACGACGAGAGCCGTCGGGATGACGGGCGAGGTCGGAAGGGGCAGCGGCAGGAGGTAGGGATCGAGTTCGGGGGCGGTGGTCACGTATCGAGGCTTCCGGTCAGCAGGAGATCGATCAGTTCGCGGTCGGCGTCTGTGACCCTGGCCAGCCCCTGAGCCCAAGGGCCGTCGCCGAGCTTGCGCTTGAGGTCTTCGAGACGGGCATGGGGATCGCCCCAGTCCTCTTGCCATGTGGGCGGGGGCAGCACGGAGCGCAGGTTGGTCAGCGCCTCATGAAGGTGGACGAGGCGCGGGTGGTGCCCTGGGTGGACGCTGGCGTTTTCGCAGCCCAGACACATCAGGAACGAGGCACCGCAGCCGCCGTCCGGCGCCGGGTAGGGCCCGTTGTCGAAGTCGGAGCAGTCCGCTGTCGCGGTCTCGACGTCGCCGGGTGCCGGCTCGTCGCGCAGTTGCGCCACCAGCACCGCGGCGCGAGCCCGGCGCTCGGCGTCCTCGGCGCCGGCCGCGATCACCTCGACCACCCCGCCCTGGACGCGTTTGTCGACCAGCGCGTACTTGCGGTCGTGGGTGTCCTGGCTGTGCTGGGTCGGTTCGCGCCGGTCCACCGTGACCACGGTCCGCCGGCCCCGCTGGAACGGGGAGCCGGGAAACCCCTGGGCCTGGGCCCATTCCTTGGCGGCGTCGGTGTGAACACCGAACTCGAAGAACCCGACCGACGGCTGCCGGTCCTGGTCCTTGCGGAGGTGTGAACGATCGGGGCGGTTCGAGCGCCAGACGACCATCAGGTCGGTGCCCGGAGCGAGTCCCTCGACGAGAGTGCGGGCAAAGCGGGTGGCCTCCAGGGCCTGGGTGATCAGCCGCCCCCGCGAGTCGGCCCCGTGGTCGGTGACGTTCCGCGTCTCGTAGTAGCGGCCGGCACCGCGCTTTCGCTTCTCCACCGGGACGCGGTAGGTGGGATTCTGAGCTTCCCCCGCTGTGCGGGAGGTGCTGATCAGCAGGTCGGGATGGGTTGATGGGTGTTCAGGTTCGTTCGTTCGGTCGTTGCCTGCTCGGCGTAGTACTTTTCCTCGTACTCGATCGGGCTGAGGTATCCGAGCCGTTTTTGGATGCGGCGGGGGTTGTTAGAAGCCGTCGATGTACTCGAAGAGTGCGAGGTTGGCTTCGGCCCTGGTGGTGAAGGTGCGGCCGCGGATGCCCTCGGTTTTGATCGTGGACCACAGGTTCTTGGCGAGGGCGTTGTCGAAGCTGTCGCCGATCGATCCCATAGATGCCTCAATGCCCGCTCTGAGCGGGCGTGTTGTGAGTTTGATGGACGTGTATTGACAGCCGTGATCGGCGTGGTGAATGAGTGTGCCGGGCTCGACCTCGCGGGATGCGAGCGCGTACTCCAGCACGGTGAGCACCAGGTCCGCGTCGGCGTGGGCGGAGGTCTCCCAGGCGACCACCCGGCGGGAGAAGGCGTCGCGGATCGCGGAGAGCCACAGGGGCCCCTCGCCGGTGGGGATCATGGTCAGGTCGGTGACCCACAACCGGTTCGGTGCCGGCGCGGTGAAGTCCCTGCCCACCAGGTCCGGGGCCAAGGTAGCCTTCGGATCCCGGCGCGTGAACCCCTTGCGCCGAGGGCTCACGCCCGCCAGACCGTCCTCGCGCATCAGGCGCTCGACCCGCTTGCGGCCGACGTGGACGCCCTTGCGTTTGAGGACGGCGTGTACACGGGGAGAGCCGTAGATCCCACCGGAGTCCGTGTGAATCTTGCGGATCTGCTCGGTCAGCTCGACGTCGCGACGTTTGCGCTCGCACGGTTCCCTCTCGGCTCGACGCCAGCGGTAGTAGGTGGCGGAAAGGACGGAGATCTCCCGGAGTACGGGCTCGACCCCCAGATGCGGATGCTCATCGATGAGCTCCATCACCTGGGCCGGGTCGGGTCGAGCTGGCCGGCGAAAAAAGCGCTGGCGGTCCGCAGGATCTCATTCGCGCGGCGCAGTTCCTTCACCTCCCGCCGCAACTGCGCAAGCTCTTCCTTCTCCTCGGTGGTCAGCGGGTCCTCCCGCTCACCACGGTCAGCCTCGGTGTCCCTCCCCTCGTAGCGTGGAGTCCGTGATTGCAGGGGAAGTTGGGGTTCATGGGGTCCAAGCAACGGACGTACACGCCTGAGTTTCGTGAGGGTGCTGTACGCATTGTGATCGAGACGGGCAGGTCGATCCCGGAGGTCGCCGAGGAGCTCGGCGTCCACTCCGGCACGCTGCACAGCTGGGTGTCGCGGTGGCGGCGCAACGGGTCGGCGTCGTCCGACCGGCCGGCCGAGCCCGCGCCGGGTGGACGGATGCGCGAGGCCGAGCGCGCCGAGCTGGAGCGGCTGCGGCGGGAGATGTCGGAGAAGAACAAGCGGATACGCGAGCTGGAGATGGAGCGTGATGTCCTCAAGCGATGCATGGTCCTCTGGGTGAAGTGACCGAGACGGACCCGGCCACTCTGGCCGCGTTCATCGGTAACCAGAGGACCGAGCACCGCGTCCCGCACCGTCTGGCCTGCCAGGTTCTGGGGGTGTCGGAGTCCTGGTTCTACAAGTGGCGCGTCAGACCCACCACCGCGCGTGAGGTCCGGCGCGGACAGTTGGCCGACGCGATCACGGGGATCTTCGAGGGCTCCGGCGGCACCTACGGTTCCCCGAAGGTCTGGCTCGTCCTGGTCCGCGCGGGCTGGCGGGTCTCGGTGAACACCATCGCCCGTCTGATGGCCCAACTCGGCCTGGCCGGACGGAAGGTCCGCAGCCGGCGCGGGCTGACCCGGCCCGGCAAACGGCCGGCGGCCCCGGACTTCGTGCGCCGGGACTTCACCGCGGACGCTCCGGACCAGGTGTGGTGCGGTGACATGACCGAGATCACCACCGGTGAGGGCAAGCTCTACCTGGCCACCGTCATCGACCTGTTCTCACGTCGACTGCTCGGCTACGCGATGAGTGCCCGCCATGACGCCGAACTGGTCGTGGCCTCCTTGAACATGGCCGCGGCCACCCGCGGCGGTGATGTGAAGGGCGTGATCTTTCACAGCGACCGCGGCAGCGAATACGTCTCCTGGCGCTTTCGCCGGGCCTGTCGCCGCCTGGGCGTGACCCAGTCCATGGGCCGCGTCGGGTCGTGTTTCGACAACGCCGTCAGCGAGGCGTTCAACAGCGTGCTCAAGGTCGAGTATGTCCACCGGCACACGTTCGCCACCCGCACCGAGGCTCGGCTGCGGATCGCGACCTGGATCACCGGCTTCTACAACACGCACCGACTACACAGCGTGTGTGGGTATCAGAGTCCGATCGACTACGAGCACGACCATCGCACCAACTCCACCTTGGAGCTGGTCGCTTAGAAGATCTCCACAGTTCGAGGGGATTGACACCGCCCCGAGTTCATCCAGGACCGCGCGGTGCAGCCGACGCCACAGGCCGGCCTCGGTCCACGCGGCGAATCGGCGGTGCGCGGTGGCGGGTGAGACGCCGAACGTCTCAGGTAGGTGCCGCCAAGCACAACCACTGGTCAGGACATACACGACCGCCGTGAACACAGCCCGCTCATCGCGCGGAGCGGTCCCGCCACCCTGCGGACGGGCTTTGAACGACGGCAACAACGGGACAGCCAGTTCCCACAGACCGTCAGGAACCAGCCGCTGCGACAGATCGACACCCACAACCGACAATGATGCCGCAGATCAGCCCATCACCACGTGAGACATCCTCTTAGTCAAATGTATGCAAAATTCCGTCCTGGGTAACCTCAGCCTCGCAGTGCCCTCACTCGTTCTCCGGCGTGACGGCATTTACCATTCCGGCGTTCAATCAACCGTCGGCATTGGAGGCGAGTAGAGTATGACTGCTTTCGACCCCGAGGCAGAGCTCGAAAAGCTTGGCATCTCCATCCAATATCTTCAACTCCAAGATATCCTCGCTGCCTGGGACGCCGAGCGAAGCGCGGTCTACTGCAGCGTCGACTTGCGCCCTGTGCACAAGCGCGGCGCTCTTTGTCACGAGCTGGCTCACATTACCCTGGGGCACCAGCGCTGTGCGCACTTCGACGACAGTGTCACTGCCTTGGAGACCGTCACGCAAGAACGAGCCGCCGAAATGTGGGCCGCACGGCAGCTCATCAGTACCGTCGAGCTTGCTATCGCTCAAGAGTCCGGCCTCTCGTGCACCACAATCGCTAGAGAGTTTGGGGTAACGGAGCGTATGTACCGAGCACGACTGCTCGCACATACAGAAGACGAGCGGCGCTGGCTCGGGGGCACGGTGTCGACGTAAGGGGGGAACGCGCGGGGCATCTCCGTGGTTGGGCAGGACACCACAACGAGCCTGACCAGCGGAGAGGCCCCAGGTGTTCGCCTAAGAGGACGTCTCACGTGGTGACTTTTGCGAGTCTCTTGTAGTAGGTCAGGGTGGCCGCCAGGCCGAGGAAGGCGAGGAAATGGGAGCCCTTCCGCTCGTATCGGACGGTGAGGCGGCGGTAGCCGAACAGCCAGCGAGGGCACACGCGTGGGCCGCAAGCGGGTCGAGCGCCTGATGCGCGAGGCCGACCTGGCGGGCATCAGCCCGCGCCGCACAGGCTTCACGCGCCGGGATCCGAAGGCCACACTCGCCCCGGACCTGGTCAACCGGGACTTCACCGCACCGGCGCCGAACCGGCTGTGGGTCACCGACCTGACGATGATCTCGACCGGCGAGGGCCCGCTGTGGCTGTCGGCGATCCGGGACGCGTTCTCCCGCCGGGTGGTGGCCTGGGAGACCTCCGCCCGCGCGGACGCCGACCTGGTCCTGACCACGCTGGAGTACGCCCTCGCGTCCCGCGAGGTCGAGCCCGGCAAGCTCATCCACCATGCCGACCACGGCTGTCAGTACACATCCATCAAGCTCACAACTCGCCTGCTGCGGGCAGGAGTTGACGCGTCCATGGGCTCCGTCGGGGACAGCTACGACAACGCCCTCGCGGAGAACCTGTGGATGCTGATCAAGACCGAGTGCGTGCGCGGCCGCGTCTTCGCCACACGTGCCGAGGCGAACCTCGCGCTCTTCGAGTACACAGACGGCTTCTATAACTCCCGCCGCACCCAGGAACGACTCGGCTTCCTCAGCCCGATCGAATTCGAGGAGAAGTACTACGCCGAGCAGGCAACGGCCGAACGAGCGAACCTGAAACCCCGTCAACCCCTCCTGACCAGCTGATCAGCGCCTCCCGAACGACGGGGGAACCTCAACGTCGTTGGCTTGGTTCTCCATGTGTGGGTGTTGTCGCCATAGCGCCTGAAGTCCGCCGGGCCCAGGGACGACTGAAAAGGCCACTCCGCACCGGTCCTCGAAGGCGTCAGCGTGCAGGTCCGAGATCGGCAACCCCGCCTTCATCAAGGTGATCACCATCTCGATCGCCAAATGGCGACGACCCTCTGGCACTCCGGAGTCGGTGACCACCGCCCGGTCCAGAGCATTCAGGGCTTTCGCCTGCCACAGGTCATCGGTCGGGCTGTTGGTGGACGGCTCGGTCATGGTGGTGCTCCTGCGCGTGGGATTGCCTACCTCAGGGTCAGCCTGCCCACGTTCTCCCGCCAACATCGTCCAGTAGCCCCTTTCGGGCACACCTCGCCATAATGATAGTTACCAAGTATCATTCGCTCATGCTGTATCGGATGCCCCGCCTCGCCGCCGTCGACCGTCGGGTTCTGAACCAGATCGATTCCCTCCGGGAGGAGCTGCGCCATGCGGTGCAGCAGGTGCCGACGAAGTGGACGGCCGATCTGCGCAAGGCGCTAACAGCCAGTGCGATCGCCGCGTCCAACACCATCGAGGGCTACCGGGTCGACGCCAAGGACGTCGCCGATCTGATGGACGGCGAACGCGACGCGGTGGACGCCAGCGAGGAGGACAAGGCCGAGACGCTGGCCTACCAGCAGGCCATGACCTACATCCAGTCCCTGCACGACGCGACCGACTTCCGCTACAGCAAGGAACTCCTCAACGCGCTGCACTGGATGCTGCAGGGCCACCACCACCCGCTGCGCACAGCCGGCCAGTGGCGGCGCACCGCGATCCGCATCACCGCCCCCGGGGACGAGCTGGCCACCGACTACGAGGGCCCAGACATTGAACTGCTGCCGGCCCTGACAGAGGAGCTGGTGGACTGGCTCAACGACGGGGACCTCGACGCCCACGTGCTGGTGCGGGCAGCGATGGCACACCTGAACCTGGTGAAGATCCACCCCTGGTCGGACGGGAACGGCCGGATGTCCCGCTCCCTGCAGACCCTGGTGATCGCCCGCGGCGGCGTGCTGGCACCGGAGTTCTCCAGCATCGAGGAGTGGCTGGGCATGCCGGGCAACACCTGGGAGTACTACAAAACGCTGCGCGAGGTCGGCGGCCCCGTCTACTCGCCCGAGCGCGACACCGGACCATGGCTTCGGTTCAACCTGCTCGCCTACCACCAGCAGACCCAGCGGGTACAGCGCCGTGTCGAGCGGTCCAACGAGTGCTGGCTGCAGCTGATGGAGGCCGCCGACGGCCTCGGGATCACCGAACGGCAGATCACCGCGCTGCACGAGGTGGCAATGGTGGGCCGGGTGCGTCGCTCGCGCTATGAGAAGGCCGAGGCCCTCAACACCCAGCAGGCCACAAGGGACTTGCAGGCGCTGACGAAGGCAGGGCTGCTGACCGCTGTGGGCCAGACCAAGGCTCGCCACTACATCGCCGGCCCCCGCTTCCCAGCAAACGTCCTGGCTACCGCGCAGCGCACGCACACCATCGCCGACCCCTACGACTCCTAACAGCCCTGACGTACGGGGCCCGTGCCAGCCTGCCGTGATCCACCCTGACCTGTTCGTGGAGGAACAGTGCGTTCGCCATCCCTTCCCTCGTCGCCGTTACCGGATCCGGCCGACGACTGGCCCCACTGGGTCCTGGCCACCCACGTACTCCCCGCCGCCGTGCGCGGCGCGGTGCCCCAGCAGCGCCCCGTGGTGGTGTTCGTCGCCGGGCAGCCGGGCAGCGGCAAGACGTTGGTGGCCGACCTGGTGCAGGCGGCGTTGAACCGGCGGGGCGGCGCGGTGCGGGTGGATCACGATGAGTACAAGGCCATGCACCCCCACTACCAGGACTATCTCAGCGAGGATGTCCGCACTGCAGGGTCCGGGTGCGGCCCGAGACGTACCGGTGGCAGGCGGACGTCGAGGCTGTCAATCCCCTCGAACTGTGGAGATCTTCTAAGCGACCAGCTCCAAGGTGGAGTTGGTGCGATGGTCGTGCTCGTAGTCGATCGGACTCTGATACCCACACACGCTGTGTAGTCGGTGCGTGTTGTAGAAGCCGGTGGTCCAGGTCGCGATCCGCAGCCGAGCCTCGGTGCGGGTGGCGAACGTGTGCCGGTGGACATACTCGACCTTGAGCACGCTGTTGAACGCCTCGCTGACGGCGTTGTCGAAACACGACCCGACGCGGCCCATGGACTGGGTCACGCCCAGGCGGCGACAGGCCCGGCGAAAGCGCCAGGAGACGTATTCGCTGCCGCGGTCGCTGTGAAAGATCACGCCCTTCACATCACCGCCGCGGGTGGCCGCGGCCATGTTCAAGGAGGCCACGACCAGTTCGGCGTCATGGCGGGCACTCATCGCGTAGCCGAGCAGTCGACGTGAGAACAGGTCGATGACGGTGGCCAGGTAGAGCTTGCCCTCACCGGTGGTGATCTCGGTCATGTCACCGCACCACACCTGGTCCGGAGCGTCCGCGGTGAAGTCCCGGCGCACGAAGTCCGGGGCCGCCGGCCGTTTGCCGGGCCGGGTCAGCCCGCGCCGGCTGCGGACCTTCCGTCCGGCCAGGCCGAGTTGGGCCATCAGACGGGCGATGGTGTTCACCGAGACCCGCCAGCCCGCGCGGACCAGGACGAGCCAGACCTTCGGGGAACCGTAGGTGCCGCCGGAGCCCTCGAAGATCCCCGTGATCGCGTCGGCCAACTGTCCGCGCCGGACCTCACGCGCGGTGGTGGGTCTGACGCGCCACTTGTAGAACCAGGACTCCGACACCCCCAGAACCTGGCAGGCCAGACGGTGCGGGACGCGGTGCTCGGTCCTCTGGTTACCGATGAACGCGGCCAGAGTGGCCGGGTCCGTCTCGGTCACTTCACCCAGAGGACCATGCATCGCTTGAGGACATCACGCTCCATCTCCAGCTCGCGTATCCGCTTGTTCTTCTCCGACATCTCCCGCCGCAGCCGCTCCAGCTCGGCGCGCTCGGCCTCGCGCATCCGTCCACCCGGCGCGGGCTCGGCCGGCCGGTCGGACGACGCCGACCCGTTGCGCCGCCACCGCGACACCCAGCTGTGCAGCGTGCCGGAGTGGACGCCGAGCTCCTCGGCGACCTCCGGGATCGACCTGCCCGTCTCGATCACAATGCGTACAGCACCCTCACGAAACTCAGGCGTGTACGTCCGTTGCTTGGACCCCATGAACCCCAACTTCCCCTGCAATCACGGACTCCACGCTACGAGGGGAGGGACACACCCGAACAGCAATAGCCGACAACGTCGTAAAGCGTTCCCTTTGAGGCGGGGTAGGTGCCTGGAGAGGTACCCGCTGGAACCTTCCTGTCCGGGCGGGCCTGTGACGACACTGTGGTGTGGTCCGGTCGTGTGCTGCGGCCGGACCACACCACGAGCACGGGCGGCTTCAACTCCTCCGAAGCTGCGGGGACGATCCGCTCAGGCTGCCGGTTACAGAAGTCTCGCAGTCACTTTCACCCACAACTCTCCCAACGCAGCCGACCGGACAGACATCTCCCTCGGTTGTCCAGCACCGCTAAGGAGGCGAGGAAACAATGGCAGCCAGCCTCGAATCAAACGGCCTGTCCATCAGGGTTACCGTCGATAAGGTCCCTCCCGATGACTCCGACGCCGGAATCTCCGTCAATTTCGACGACGAAAGAGGCCCGGAGGGTGACCATGTAGTCCACGCCGAGGTAACCGAATTCGACGGGATCTACAAGGCCTACGCCCAGTACACCTACCCCGCCTCCGGCACGTACTCCATCGTCGCCACGGGCCTGGAAACCGGCACCCAAGCCACCGCCGAATGCATCGTGGTTGCTACACCTGCCGCCCCGACGATCACTGAGCCGCCCGCAGGCAACACCGGGCGCAGGCCTCAGATCACGGGAACCTGTGTGGCCGGTGCGACCGTGACCGTGGCAACGACCACCGGAACGATCACCCCCGCCACCGTCACTCCCGGCGGCACCGCCACCACCTGGACACTCCAGCCCACCACAGACCTGGCAGTCGGCGCGCACAGCCTGACCGCCACCCAGACCGTCCCCGGCAGCGACCCCTCCCCAGCCTCCACCCCGCGTGCGATCACCGTGGTTGCTACACCTGCCGCCCCGACGATCACTGAGCCGCCCGCAGGCAACACCGGGCGCAGGCCTCAGATCACGGGAACCTGTGTGGCCGGTGCGACCGTGACCGTGGCAACGACCAACGGAACGATCACCCCCGCCACCGTCACTCCCGGCGGCACCGCCACCACCTGGACACTCCAGCCCACCACAGACCTGGCAGTCGGCGCGCACAGCCTGACCGCCACCCAGACCGTCCCCGGCAGCGACCCCTCCCCAGCCTCCACCCCGCGTGCGATCACCGTGGTTGCTACACCTGCCGCCCCGACGATCACTGAGCCGCCCGCAGGCAACACCGGGCGCAGGCCTCAGATCACGGGAACCTGTGTGGCCGGTGCGACCGTGACCGTGGCAACGACCAACGGAACGATCACCCCCGCCACCGTCACTCCCGGCGGCACCGCCACCACCTGGACACTCCAGCCCACCACAGACCTGGCAGTCGGCGCGCACAGCCTGACCGCCACCCAGACCGTCCCCGGCAGCGACCCCTCCCCAGCCTCCACCCCGCGTGCGATCACCGTGGTTGCTACACCTGCCGCCCCGACGATCACTGAGCCGCCCGCAGGCAACACCGGGCGCAGGCCTCAGATCACGGGAACCTGTGTGGCCGGTGCGACCGTGACCGTGGCAACGACCAACGGAACGATCACCCCCGCCACCGTCACTCCCGGCGGCACCGCCACCACCTGGACACTCCAGCCCACCACAGACCTGGCAGTCGGCGCGCACAGCCTGACCGCCACCCAGACCGTCCCCGGCAGCGACCCCTCCCCAGCCTCCACCCCCCTCACCATCACCGTCCCTCCTGCCCGCCTCGTCGTCTGGGGACGGGGCGCGGACCAGCTCACCCCGGCCCCTACAGAGGAGGGCTTCACCCAGGTCGCCTGCACAGGCACCGGCTACAGATTCTACGATCATCAGGTGGCGGTGGCGATTGACAAGGACGGCAAACTGCACGTCTGGGGACAGGGCGCGGACCAGCTCGCTGAGGCCCCTACAGAGGGGGGCTTCACTCAGGTCACCTGCAACTACAGCGGCGGCGGCACCTATCCTCGGGTGGCGGTGGCGATTGACAAGGACGGCAAACTGCACGTCTGGGGACGGGGCGCGGGCGAGCTCACCCCGGCCCCTTCAGAGGGGGGCTTCACCCAGGTCGCCTGCACAGGCACCGGCGTCGGCACCGGCACCCATCCTAAAGTGGCGGTGGCGATTGACAAGGACGGCAAACTGCGCGTCTGGGGACAGGGCGCGGACCAGCTCACCCCGGCCCCTACAGAGGGGGGCTTCACCCAGGTCGCCTGCGCAGGCTACGGCGGCGACGACTATCCTCAGGTGGCGGTGGCGATTGACAAGGACGGCAAACTGCGCGTCTGGGGACGGGGCGCGGACCAGCTCACCCCGGCCCCTTCAGAGGGGGGCTTCACCCAGGTCGCCTGCGCAGGCACCGGCGGCACCTCTCTTCAGGTGGCGGTGGCGATTGACAAGGACGGCAAACTGCACGTCTGGGGACGGGGCGCGGACCAGCTCACCCCGGCCCCTACAGAGGGGGGCTTCACCCAGGTCACCTGCAGCGCCACCGGCCTTAACGTGGCGGTGGCGATTGACAAGGACGGCAAACTGCGCGTCTGGGGACAGGGCGCGGACCAGCTCACCCCGGCCCCTACAGAGGGGGGCTTCACCCAGGTCGCCTGCACAGGCCACGCCGGCGACACCTATCCTCAGGTGGCGGTGGCCCTTTAGAAGCCGTTGTCTTTCCGGATGTGAGCGTTGAGTTTCCGCTGTTCAGGCATGGTTTCGGTGTCGCTGCGGGAGAGTTCGGGCGATCAGTCAGTTCTCGGTGATGTGGAGATGTCCGATGCCGTCGGTGATGGGGTTGCTGGAGGAGCGGGAGGCGGTTGCCCGGGTGCGGGCGGAGGAGCTTCGCGTCGAGCTGGAGCGGATCGCTGCTGAACTCGCGGATGCAGAGGCGGTGTTGGAACGGCGGGTGATCGCCCGGACGGAACTCGCCGAGGCCCTGGCTGGTGAGGGCGAGGAGGCGCAGGCGCCTGATGCCGGTGTGTGCGAGGCGCCTTCCGTGAGCGAGAAGGCCCCAGCTCCGGTGGTGGGTCCGTCGTGCCACGCTGGCACGAGGCGGCGGCGGTGGACGCGCTCGCGGTGGACTACCGGCGGTCGTCGGAGGGTGTACACCAGAGTGTGTGAGTGGGGGATGATTGCTCCTATTTGGTTCCGGTTCCTGCCCTGAACGGAAAGTGACGCATAGTGATATCGAGGCAGGAATCTGAGGCGGTCCGCAGCGAGGCCGCGGAGCGGGCGACGCGGGCGTTGTCGCCGAGGCGATCGACGCGCTGATCGCGGACGCGAAGGACTCCGGGATTGCGCTGGACGGGCGGGACGGTCTGCTGCAGCAGATGATGAAGCAGGTCATCGAGCGGGCCCTGCAGGCCGAGCTGAGCGATCACCTCGGCTACGAGGCAGGCGATCCGGCCGGGCGTGGCAGCGGGAACAACCGCAACGGCTCGTATCCGAAGACGGTGACCACCACGGCCGGTCCGGTGGAGATCGAGGTGCCGCGGGACCGCCGGGGCGAGTACGAGCCGAAGGTCGTGCCCAAGGGCACGCAGCGGCTGGGGCAGGTCGACGAGATGATCCTGTCGCTGTACGCGCGCGGGATGACCACCCGCGACATCACCGCCCACCTGTATGAGGTCTACGGAGCCGAGGTGTCCCCGGCACTCGTCTCGAAGGTGACCGACGTGATCACCGACGAGGTCACCGGCTGGCAGAACCGTCCGCTCGACGAGTGCTACCCGATCCTCTACATCGACGCGATCGCATCAAGGTCCGTGACAACGGACACGTCGTCAACAAGGCCGCCCACCTGGTCATCGGCGTCGACACCGACGGCATCAAGAACGTCCTGGGCATCTGGCTCCAGGACGGTGAGGGCGCGAAGTTCTGGCTCCACGTCCTGACCCAGCTCAAGCACCGCGGCCTCACGGACGCGCTCATCCTCTGTTGCGACGGCTTGAGGGGGCTGCCCGAGGCGATCGAGGCCGTCTAGCCCCAGGCCATCACCCAGACCTGTGTCGTTCACTGAAGCCGTCAAGAAACAACGCGTTGCTTCGCGGAAACGATCTCGTTGATGTGGTATGCGCATATCCGACGAGGTCCGCGGCCAGTTGGCGCGACGGTTCGACGTTCTGCTCCCGCATCTGAACGAGCGTCAGCGGCGTCTGGCGCTGGCGGCCGAGGCCCGGCTGCTCGGGCATGGAGGCGTCGGTGTGGTTGCGCGGATAGCCGAGGTCAGCGAGACGACTGTCCGCAAGGGCGTGTTCGAACTCGAAGCCGGAGTCGACCCGCTGCCTGAGGGACGTGTCCGGCGTCCTGGCGGCGGGCGGATGCGGGCCGAGGCCGTCGACCCTCGGCTGGTTCCGGCGCTGATGGCGCTGGTCGAGCCGGACGAGCGCGGTGATCCGATGTCGCCGTTGCGCTGGACGGCGAAGTCGCTGCGGCACCTGGCCACCGAGTTGTCCCGGCAAGGGCATCGGGTGACCGCGCCCACGGTGGGCCGGATGCTCAAAGAGCAGGGATTCAGCCTGCAGGGCACCGCCAAGACCCTGGAAGGCGACCAACACCCGGACCGGGACGCGCAGTTCCGCTATATCAACGAGCAGGTCAAACAGCACCAGGCCGCGGGCGAGCCGGTGATCAGCGTGGACGCGAAGAAGAAGGAAGTGCGACACGATGCTGCACGAGACGAGTGAATGCGCTGGTCAGTCCTTCTGGCCCTGGTGGGGACGCCTTGCCGGCGTGAAAAGTGATCTTGGCGCCCGCTCGCCGACTCCGGTGTCTCGTTGGGACTTCAAGCCCGCAGGTCAGTCTGGTGCAGGGGCCGTCGCGGGGCCTTGCCTTGTTGCCGTAGAGCACGCCGGTCAGATTTCGCTTCCCCGTGGCCCCTTTGGGGCGGGCGCCGTCTTGGACGACGGCACTATGGAAAGGGGCGAGTGGGCATGACAGAGACGGCTGTGGAGGAGAGCGAGCAGGGCCCGGAGATGGTGGAGAGGGTCGCGGCGATCGACATCGCGAAGGCGTCGGGGTGAGGTTCCCCCGTCGTTCGGGAGGCGCTGATCAGCTGGTCAGGAGGGGTTGACGGGGTTTCAGGTTCGCTCGTTCGGCCGTTGCCTGCTCGGCGTAGTACTTCTCCTCGAATTCGATCGGGCTGGTGGCTTTATTCACGAGCCGTGACGGCGGTTGTACACGGGTTTGGGAGGCGCCCGTTTCCACGGTCGGGTGATGTTCACGAGTTTTGAAGGCAGTGGGGGGCTTGCCAGGACAGCATCGAGGTGTTCCCGGTGAAAGGCCCTGGTCATGCCGCAGATGTCGAAGGTCGAGCTGTACGCGGCGATTCGTCGGGACCACCGAGCCGGCGTGACGATGCGGGAGCTGGAGCGCAAGTACAACGTCGCCTGGCGGACGGTGCGCAAGGCCCTGGACTCGGCTTGGCCGGAGCCGCGCAAGCAGCTTCCGCCGCGGCCGTCGGCGCTTGATCCGTACAAGACGCTGATCGACGGGATCCTGCGGGCGGACCTGGGCGCGCCGCGCAAGCAGCGGCACACGGTCACCCGGATCTTCCATCGGCTGCTCGATGAGCATGGTGCGAACGTGTCCTATCCGATGGTCAGGCGCTATGTCGCCGACCGGAAGCCGCAGATCGCGGTGGAGGCGGGGAAGGCGCCCATCGAAGCGTTCGTCCCGCAGACCCACCCACCCGGCATGGAGGCGGAGGTCGACTTCGGCGACGTGGCCGTGCGGCTCGGAGGGGAGCTGGTGACCTGCTACCTGTTCTCCTTCCGCCTGTCGTATTCGGGCAAGGCCGTCCACCGGGTGTTCGCTTCCGCCGGCCAGGAAGCCTTCTTCGAGGGCCACGTGCACGCGCTGCGGACGCTGGGTGGAGTCCCGCGGGGCCGCGTCCGCTACGACAACCTCAAGGCCGCCGTCGCCCAGGTGCTGGGGCTGAGCCGGGCGAGGGTGGAAACCGACCGGTGGATCGCGTTCAGATCGCACTTCGGCATCGAGAGCTTCTACTGCCGCCCGGGCATCGACGGCGCCCACGAGAAAGGCGGTGTCGAGGGACAGATCGGCTACTTCCGCCGAAACCACTTCACCCCGGTGCCGGAAGTCTCCTCGCTGGCGGAGCTGAACGAGATGGTCGAGCAGTGGGACCTGCACGACGGCCGACGCCGGATCGGCTCTCGTTCGCAGACCATCGACGACTACTTCACCGTCGAACAGCCGCTGCTGCTGCCACTGCCGCAGGAACCTTTCGAGACCGGGCGGGTGTTCACCCCCAGGGTCGACCGCTACAGCCAGATCACCGTCCGCACCAACCGCTACTCAGTGCCGGTCCGCCTGATCGGCAAACGGGTCCGCGTCGTCCTGCACGCCTCCCACCTGGTGGTTTACGACCAGAACGTGGAAGTGGCCCGGCACGAGCGGCTGATCGCCAAGGCCAGCTGCCGCCTGGATCTGGACCACTACTTGGAGGCCCTGATCCGCAAGCCGGGCGCTTTCCCCGGCGCCACCGCCCTCGAACAAGCCCGCTCTGCAGGCAAGTTCACCCCGGTCCATGACGCCTGGTGGGATCAGGCCCGCAAAGTCCACGGCGAGCGGGACGGCACCCGAGCCCTGATCGAGGTGCTGCTGCTGGGCCGACACATCCCTCACGAGTACCTGGTCGCCGGGCTGGCCACGGCCCTGCGGGCCGGGGCTCTGACCGCGGACGCGGTCGCCCTGGAGGCCCGCAAGGCCGCCCAGGCCGAGGACGAGCCAGCTGCCCCCGGCTCGTCGGGCACCGAAGCGGGACAGCCGTCGGGGACCGTGACGTTTCTGCACGAGTGGAAGCTCGCCCACCTTCCGCCGGACACCAGGCCGCTGCCCTCGGTGACCCCCTATGACCAGTTGCTCCGACGTCGTCGCGCCAGCGGCGGCGCCCACCGAGAGGAAGAAGCCCAGTGACCCTGCCCCGCCAGCGAGGCTTGACCGAGCAGGCCGCCACCACCGCCATCGACACCGCCTGCCGCATGCTGCGGCTGCCGTCGATCCGCAAGGAGTTCGCCGACATCGCCGACCGGGCGGTGAAGGACCAGCTGACCTATCGCGGCTTCCTTGCCGAGATGCTGATGGCCGAGTGCGACGACCGGTCCCGCCGCCGCTCGGAACGCAGGATCAAGGCCGCCGGCTTCCCGAGAGAAAAGTCGCTGCGGACCTTCGACTTCGACGCCAACCCCAACATCGACGCGGCCACCATCAACACGCTCGCCAGCTGCGAGTGGATCAAGAAGGGGCAGCCGCTCTGCCTGATCGGTGACTCCGGCACCGGCAAATCGCACATGCTGATCGCCCTGGGCACCGAGGCGGCGATGAAGGGCTACCGGGTCCGCTACACGCTCGCCACGAAACTGGTGAACGAGCTGGTCGAAGCCGCCGACGAGAAGCAGCTCACCAAGACCATCGCCCGCTACGGCCGCGTCGATCTTTTGTGCATCGACGAACTCGGATACATGGAACTGGACCGGCACGGAGCCGAGTTGCTGTTCCAGGTCCTGACCGAACGCGAGGAGAAGAACAGCGTCGCCATCGCCTCCAACGAGTCGTTCGGCGGGTGGACAAAGACCTTCACCGATCCCCGTCTCTGCGCGGCCATCGTCGACCGCCTGACCTTCAACGGCGCAATCATCGAGACCGGCACCGACTCCTACCGGCTCGCTTCCACCCGGGCCCGGGTGGAAGAACCGGCCAAGGCCGGCTGACACCTGCAGGCCCCATCTCGACGGCCCGCCGCCCTCACGGGCGGCGGGCCGTCCCACGAAGTGACGTCATTTCTCGTGAACATCCACGGCCCCGCTGGCCGCTCATCGCCACCCAAACCGATGGACAAACGCTGCTGCTTGAAGTGAACGAAGCCAGGCCCGCGCACCTCGCGGACGCGGCTACCCCCGAACAACTCAAAGCCCTGCGCACAGCCCGTGCGGAGCGTGCCCGACGTCTGCGCGCCGAGGTGAAAGCCGCCGAGACGCTGCGCCGACAGCGCTTCGCCCCGGCCACCACGGCCGGGCCGGCCCAACGGCTGGGAGCCCTCACCGCCGCTCAAGCCGGGGACGAACTGGCCGCCGTCGAGCACACCGACGCCTCGAAGCTGGCGCTGCCGGACCTCATCCCGCCCGCCGCGCCCCCGGCCGACTGGCGCACACCGCCCTCCCTCGCCACCCGGACCACGCCGGACCGCCCTGTTCCGCTCCAGCCCGAACCCGTTCCCGACGGTTCGCCCAGACGAGCCGCAGACCCTGCTGAAGACGGAGACGCCTCGTGACCGTAGCCACCTACCAGTACGTCGACCTGCCCGATGCGTCCGTGGTCACCACTCGCGCTCTGCTCACCGCTCGGGAGAACATCGCCGACACGGTCGCCGCGCGGGCCATGATGTGTATCCACGGTGGCGCAGGCTTCGGCAAGACCCTCGCCGTCAACACCTGCCTGCGCGCACTCGAACCCGGCGAAGACGTCCGTAAAATCACCTTCCGGGCCCGGCCCACCGCCCGCGCGGTGCGCTACGAGTTGTTCACCGCTCTCGACCTGGCTGGTGAACCACCGCGCCACCCCAGCGAGTTCGACCGCCTGTTGAAGACCGCCCTGGCTGAACGTCCCCGCACCTTCCTGGTGGACGAGGCCCAGTGGCTCAACGGGGAGGCGTTCGAATACTTCCGCTACCTGTGGGATGAACCCTCAACCCAGCTCGCGGTCATCTTCGTCGGAGGCGAGGCCTGCCACACCGTGCTGCGCCGCGAGCCGATGCTCTCCTCCCGCATCTTCATCTGGCAGCACTTCTCCCGCCTCGCTCCCAGCGAAGTCCTCGAGGCCATCCCGCTGTTCCACCCGATCTGGGCCGACGCCGACCCTGACGACATCACCTTCGCCGACAGCCACGCCGCACACGGCAACTTCCGCGCCTGGGCCCAACTGACCGCCCACACCCGCACCGCCCTGGCCCGCACCGGACGCCCCCGCGTCGACCAGGAACTGCTGCGCTGGGCCTTCAGCCGCCTCGCCTGACCACCACACCGTCATGCCCCTCGTCGCGCCTCCGCCCATACCGCCCTGGCTGCCCACCATCCGGCGTCCGGTCGGATCACCTTGCACCCCGGCCCGGGCACCACCAGCGAAACCGGCCTCGGAGACCTGAAGTGACCCTTCGACTGCGCCTCGTCCGCGACGCTGTCCGGCACGGACATGAGCTGAACGACCCGTATGCGGACAACGCCACCGCCTTCGTCGTCACCGGCGAAGGGATGAGCCGACACCCGAGCCGGTATCCTGCCCGCGGGGCTGACGCCCTGGGCTGCGCCGACGCCCACACCACACCCGGGACACCCACACTGCCTGGAACACTGGTGGAAGGTCTTCCGGGATCAACGGACCGCTTGACGAACAACTTGACGATCCATCGAGCCGGGGTTGCCGTGTGGGGGCGAGAACCCGGTGCCGAGAGGACCCGTCCATGACCAAACGCACGACCGAGCAGCAGCGCGCCCGCGAACTCCAGCGCACCGCACGCGAGCAGGGCACACACTTCAGCTACCACGAAGCCCTCAACTGGGTACGCGCCACCGCCGAGGCGCAGGCCGAGAATCCGGGCCTGATCGCTGTTGCAGTGCCGCACGATCACTGCGTCATGCTCTTTCCCGCGGATGAGGACCCTGAGAGCATCCGCAGGGCGGTCACGCCGACTCCCGCAGCCGAAGTCGAGCTCGCCAACGAGCTCCTTCAGCGTAGGAACGCTCTGATGGACAACCACTCCAAGACGGAGATCATGACCCTGATCCTCAGGAGGTGGCGCGTTTCGCGCGCGGATCTCGCACGCTGCACCAAGCAGGAGCTCGCCAACGATCTGGTGCAGAGCGAGGACGGCCGCGAGCGTTGACAGCGGACAGCGCAAGATCCAGGTAGACGGTCATTCCGGGTCTTGGCTGGCGGACAGCTCATCTCCCTGGTGATTGGGCTATTCGAGGCAGTCCGAACATCCATTCCGAACAGATGAATCCCTCCGGGGGTTTGCTCGTGATTGCCCGATCACATATGAGCGACTCCTCCCGGAGGGATCGTGAAGAAGAATGCCAGGGAAGTGATGGAGATCTTCGAGGCGTTGGATGCCACCGAGTGCGTGTACTCGGCGGCTCAGCTGGCGGGGGTTGATCCCAAGACCGTGCGCCGGTACGCACGGATGAGGGACAGGGGGATGCCCGTCGACGGACCGATCGTCCGCCCGAAGCTGATCGACCCGTTCATGCCGAAGATCGAGGAGTGGGTCGAACGTTCGCAGGGCAAGGTCCGTGCCGACAAGCTCCACGAACGCCTGCAACTACTGGGTTTCACCGGTGATGAGCGCACGACCCGCCGGGCGGTGGCGAAGGCGAAGGAACGGTGGAAGGCCGGCCACCGCAGAACGTATCGCCCATGGATCGCTGAACCTGCGCTCTGGTGCCAATTCGACTGGGGTTGGGGACCGAAAGTGCCTGGCCCAGGCGGTGGCGAGCCCCGCCAAACGCTGTTGTTCTGCGCGTGGTTGGCGTGGTCCCGTTACCGGGTGGTGGTCCCGGCCTGGGACCGGTCG